>CAYUNQ010000045.1:5880-8236 GCA_964446185.1 uncultured Marinobacter sp.
AAACTTTCCACCACGGTCACCCGCAATTCCGGCACCACTCGGGCCAGGGCCAGGGCCAGGGTGGCGCCGGCAAGGCCGCCACCGGCAATAATCAGGTCGGTATCCATCCGGGGCTCGGTCACAGGCTCAGTCCGCCATCAGGGCTTCAATATCGGCCACGGTTTTCGGCACGGCGTCGGTCAGTACCCGGCAACCGTCTTTGGTGACCACCACATCGTCTTCAATGCGAATGCCGATACCGCGCCATTTTTCTTCTACGTTCTCGTTATCCGGCGCAACATACAGGCCGGGCTCTACCGTCAGCGCCATACCCGGTTCCAGCTGCCGCCAGGCATCGCCCACCTTGTAGTCGCCCACATCGTGCACATCCAGCCCCAGCCAGTGGCCGGTGCGGTGCATGAAAAACGGCTTGTAGGCCTCACTGGCAATGGCATCGTCCAGGTTGCCGGACAGCAGCCCCAGATCGATCAGGCCCTGAGTCAGCACCTTCAGTGCCGCTTCGTGGGGATGATTCCAGTGATTACCGGGCCGTACCGCATCAATGGCGGCGTACTGGGCATCCAGAACCACGTTATACAAAGCTTTCTGTTCCGGGCTGAACTTGCCGCTGACCGGGAAGGTGCGGGTAATGTCGGAGGCGTAGCAGTCCAGCTCACAACCGGCATCGATCAGCACCAGGTCACCTTCTTTCAGCGGTGCGCTGTTCTCGATGTAATGCAGGATGCAGCCGTTAGCGCCACTGCCAACGATCGAAGGATAAGCGGTGGAACGGGCACCGTGTTCCATAAAGGTATGGATCAGCTCGGCTTCCAGGCTATATTCATGCCCCCCCTTGCGGGCCCGCTTCATGGCCCGGCAATGGGCTTCCGCACTGATCTGGCCTGCCCTGGCCATCACTTTCACTTCGGCCGCGCTCTTGTACAGGCGCATATCGTGCAACAGGTGCTCCAGGGCAACGAACTCCCCCGGAGGATGGGCACCTGCGCGCACTTTACTGCGGATCACCTTCACCCAGTCCATCACTCGGTTATCAAAAACCGGGTCTTTGCCCAACGGGTAGTAAACCCGGCTGCGGCCTTCGATCATACCGGGCAGAATGTCATCGATATCACCGATCGGAAAAGCGTCATCCAGCCCGTAGCGCTCGATAGCCCCCTCCGGCCCCACCAGAAAGCCGTCCCAGAGCTCTTTCTCGGGGTTGCGCTCCTTGCAGAACAGCACGGTCTCACCGTGTTCCCGGCCGGGAATCAGTACCAATACGGCTTCCGGCTCACCAAACCCGGTCAGGTATTGAAAATCGCTGTCCTGACGAAACGGATGCAGCACATCCCGGTTACGGACACACTCCGGTGCCGCCGGCAAAATGGCAATGCTGTCCGGAGCCATCCGCTCCATCAGTTTGCGGCGGCGTTCGGCAAACTCTTTTATCGGAATCATTGAGGCCATGCTGTCTCCTGGTCAGTGCAGGGTGGGCGTTGCGCCAGCCGGTTTTTCCGGCTCATTGAATTCAGTAAACACCGCCAGGGCACCCAGGCGGACGTATTCGGTGATTTCCAGCAGCTGCTGCTCGCTTTCGTCGTCGGATTCTTCGTCATCCGACAGCTGGCTGATGGCGACCATGTCTTCAATCAGTTCACGGATTTCATCCGGAGCCTGTCCCAGTGAAGCACCCGCCGCCAGCGCCATGCCTTCCAGAAAACCGCGCACCCAGGCAATCAGCGCTTCCAGGCGCTGTTCAATAGCGTAGTCGTCGTCTGGCAGCAGGGGCTGAAAGCTCATGTCACTGGATTGCAGCTGGGCCAGGGTTTTCTCGTAGGCCCCGTACATGAACGGCGCCAGGTCATCCGATTCTTCCATGGCCTGGTCTGCCAGCCCCATGTGCTCGCACACCATGGCCAGCCACTGCTGTTCTTCAATACGGCTGCCGGCCGCCAGCCGACCACAGAGAACACCGTGCAGTTCGGAGGGGTGGCTGAAGGCCTTGTGGGCAGTGAAAACATTGGCCCAGCGTTCGAATTCGGCCGCTCGGGCGGCAGCTGAAGTATCGCTTTCAGACATGAAAAAACCGGTTCCTGTATCGGGGGAGCCGGCCGGGCTAACGGCCTGGCGCTCCATCTGTTTGAGGTCTCTATCCTAGCATTCCGGCGCACCCGTGGCACGGTGCGGTCTGATCCGGGCTTGCATTTATCGGGCTATCGCACAAAAATGTTATAACATAGCAAAATCTGCCAGAGGTAACCGATGCCGAACACCTTCCCCTTCCGCCTGCCTCCAACACTGCTGCTGGCCTTGGGCCTGGCCGCCACTCCGGCACTGGCGCAGGACAACCCCCGCGCCCATCAGCATGGCCATGCCG
>CAYUNQ010000045.1:8246-13298 GCA_964446185.1 uncultured Marinobacter sp.
ACCCCGCTGCTGGACACGGACGAGATCATCGAATCGCTGCGGCTGGTGCGGCTGCTGCGCGACGCTTACGGATTCACGATCACCCACGCGATGAACTGCGACGTAAACGGCGAGAACTGGCCCCTGGTCGACCTGCTGCTGGAATCTCCCGCCTATAACCTTCTGGGCTTTGAACACCAGCCCCGCACGGCGGAGCAGAAACAGAAACTGGACGATTTGCACCAGTGGCTGGCCGGGAATGCCCTGATCAACACCGAAGACGGCCGCTGCCGTGTGGTCACGTCGGAACTGCACACCGGCTGGGAAGAAGCCGATGCCCATGCTGAGCACGGGCACCCACAGCATGATCATGACCATGCTCACGACAACCACACAAACCACTCAGACCTGGAAGTCACCCAGAGCCTCCATTGTGAAGCCCTGTCAGACGCCCCGGCGTTTGCCACGCCTCTGCTGGAGCAGTTCCCGGCCCTGGAGCACCTGAATGTGCAATGGGTGTCGGCACAAGGCCAGGGGGGCACCAGGCTGACCCGGTCAGGCAACCGCTTCCGGCCGGGGCAGTAGGCTTATTCGGTGTAACGCTCCACAGAGCCTGCCACCATGGAGTAAGACGAGGTACCCAGGTCGTTCTCAGTACGCTCGATCACCAGCGTACCTTCAATCCAGACTGGATCGTACAAGGCTTCCAGGGTGAAACCTTCGCTGTATTTTACGTGGATAATCTGGTTGGGTGGTGGTGGCGGAACGTGGATACAGGCGCCGTAATAAGGCACCAGAAAGAACTCTAGAATGCGCATGTCATTGGTGGTTTTCAGAGGCACCACAAAGCCCGGAATGCGGCCTTCCACATCACCCATTTCGGGCACAACGCGGCCGGTCATGATTTCGTCTGGCAGCAGGGTCGGGCCATCGCCTTCGTGCTGGACTTCCGGCATGCTCTCCAGCAATGCCAGATCCTCTGCCGGCATCAGCTCCAGCCAGTCGATCTCCCGGAGCTCGGCCCGGGCCGACAACGACACTAACAACAAAAGCGGCCCAAGGCAGGCAAACAATGTCCGGAACTTCAGATACACTGGCATCAACGGCAACTCCACTCGGGGTGATTCAGAATACGGCCAATATCATACAACGCAACTGACCAGACCGACATGAACAGCAGTACAGCAACTGTCAAAACGGCCTGTCCGGCCATCGAGACCCGGGATCTCCGGTTCTGCTGGCCCGGCCGGAAGCAGCCTCTCACCTTCCCGGACATTTTCTTACCCAGCGGAGAGCACCTGTTTGTCCATGGCCCCAGTGGCACTGGCAAAAGTACCTTGCTGGGACTGTTGTCAGGCATGCAGGCGCCCCAGACCGGCTCGCTCAGCCTGCTGGGCCGGCAGACAAGTGCCATGAGGGCCGGGGCCCGGGACCGTTTCCGGGCCGATCATATGGGCGTGATCTTTCAGCAGTTCAACCTGGTGCCTTACCTGAGCGCACTGGCCAACGTGACCCTGCCCTGCCGGCTGTCAGCCCTGCGCCGTACCCGTACCGACCAGCACCCGGATGCCGCCGCCGGCCAACTATTGCAGGAACTTGGCATCCCCGAGAACCACTGGCACCACGGGGTTACCGAAATGTCCATCGGCCAGCAGCAACGGGTGGCCGCCGCGCGAGCGCTGATCGGCGCGCCGGAAATCATTCTGGCCGACGAGCCAACCTCGGCCCTGGATACCGATAACCGGGACCGCTTCCTGGACCTGCTGCTGACGCTGGCCAGGGAGCGGCAATGCTCGGTAGTGTTTGTCAGCCACGACAGAAGCCTGGCCAGCCACTTCCACCACCAGCTGGCCCTGGGAGGTACGCCATGAGCAAGGTCCGACTGGCGCTGTCCCTGGCAACCGCGAGCCTGTGGTACCGGCGAAAAGTACTGGCACTGGTTTGCCTGACCCTCACCCTGAGTGTCACGCTGCTGCTGGGCATTCAGTACCTGCGCACGGAAATCCGGCAGTCGTTTACCAGTACCATCAGCGGTACCGACCTGATTGTCGGTGCCCGCAGCGGCCAGCTGAACCTGCTGCTGTATTCGGTGTTCCATATTGGCGATGCCACCAACAACATCCGCTGGTCCACCTATCAGAAACTGGCACAGGACCAGCGTATCAACTGGGTGGTACCCGTCTCGCTGGGCGACAGCTACCGGGGCTACCGGGTAGTCAGCACTAACGAACAGTTCATTGAACGTTTCCGCTACGGCAACAACCAGCCCCTGGAGCTGGCAGCCGGCCACTGGTTTACCGATCTGTTCGAGGTAGTTCTTGGTGCTGGCGTGGCCCGGCAGCTTGATCACCAGACCGGCGACAGCGTTGTGTTATCCCACGGCGGCGGGCGCACCAGTTTCGCCAATCACACCAATTTGCCGTTCCGGGTCTCTGGCATCCTGGCCCCCACCGGCACCCCGGTAGACCAGGCGGTTTACATCAGCCTGGAAGCCATGGAAGCCATCCACATTGGCTGGGAATCGGGCATCGCCCTGCCCGGCCGAACCCTGACGGCGGAGACCGCAAAAGCCCGTACCTTCGAGCCGGCTGCTATTACCGCGGCGTTAATCGGGCTGGACAAGCCGATACTCACCTTTCAGCTGCAAAGGGAGCTGAACCAGTATCGCGAGGAGCCCTTGTCAGCCATTCTGCCGGGCGTTGCCCTGAGCGAACTGTGGCGCATGATGGGGCAGTTTGAAAAGGCTCTGCTGGGTATCAGCGCCTTTGTGGTGATAACCAGCCTGACCGGTCTGATTGCCGTGCTGCTGACCATTCAGGCCCAGCGCCAGCAGGAAGTGGCCGTGTTACGAGCTACCGGTGCCCCGCCGGTGCTGATTGCCTCGCTGTACAGCTTTGAGTGTGTGGTGCTGGCCGTGGCGGCCTGCGCCCTGGCGTTGCTGGTGGGTGGCGGCGCCATTGCGGGTCTGGGCCCCTGGCTGCTGGAGCAGTACGGCATACAGATCGGCCTTCGCGGCCTGAACCAGGCCGAATGGCTGTTGCTGGGCTCGGTGCCCGTGGCTGCATTCGCGGTTTCGTTACTCCCGGCCTTGCGTAGCTGGCAAAAGAGCCGCAAGCTGGGATTTGCGGGATCTGGCGAGGCCTGACCTGCCGCTGACAGTGACAGGCTTCACGGCCCCGGCGCCATGACAATGCGGTAAATTGACCGTTATGGTGCGGGCACTTATAGTTACCGACATCCAAATTACTCATATTGGGCACGTCATGGAACAGTCCGAAGTACAGGCATTAGCGGACAAGCTGGACAAACTGATTGAACGCTGTGAAAAGCTCCAGAAGGATAACGCCCTGCTGCGAGGGCTGCAGGACGACTGGAACCGGGAACGGAGCCAGCTGATGCACAAGAACGATCTTGCCAAAAACAAGATTGAAGCCATGATCGGCCGCCTGAGGGCCCTGGAGCACCACTGATGTCACAGCAGTCAACCACCGTTGAAGTCAGGATTCTCGATAAGGAATACCTGGTGGCCTGCCCTCAGGACGAGCAGGAAGCCCTGTTGCGGGCCGCCCGGCACCTGGACAACAAGATGCGGGAAATCCGCGCCAGCGGCAAAGTTTTCGGCACCGAACGCATTGCGGTCATGGCTGCCCTTAACATCACACACGCATTGCTGGAGCGGGACACCATGTCTGGCGCCACCAGCAGCATTCTGAAAGCCATGGACAATCGCCTGGACGAAGCCCTGGGAGGGCCATCCGGCAACTGATTCCGGAATCTTTCCGAATTGGACTTGCAATCGGCCCCGGCACTGCCCCTATAATGGAACCAACTTCCTGGGCTGTTCGCTGGTCGGGTACGTCCTCGAGCCGATGCGCACTACCCAGGTGGCCACTTCAGGGCATTGTGAGCATGTCCCCCACGGGGGAAAGCCTGATATGTCACAGCGGCCACCGACCTTGAACTTTGGGTTCAAGGGCTACATCCGATAACGGCAGCCCGGGAAGCTTTATTTTGTCTAAGTTACACCCTCCCGAACCCTTTGAATCCCATCCGGACACCTTGTCCCGCACTGAACTTCGCAAGCATTTGCGCCGCAAGCGACGCGCCCTGAGCTTTGAGCAACAGCAGCAAGCTTCCGAACAGCTGGCCCTGAACCTTCTGAAACATCCGGACCTGCACCGTGCCCGCCACATCGGTATCTACCTGGCCAACGACGGCGAGATCGACCCGCACCTGTACATTGACCTGGCGCGCCGCAAAGGCATTCACTTTTACCTGCCTATCCTGCATCCGATCTACCCGGGAAAGCTGGTGTTCAGCCCGTACTTTGACGGCATCCAGCTGAGCGCTAACCGCTTCGGCATTCCCGAACCGCCGTTCCCGCGCTCAAGGCGCAGGCCGGCCTGGGCACTGGATGCGGTGCTGTTTCCGCTGGTGGGTTTTGATGAAAACGGGGGCCGGCTGGGCATGGGTGGCGGTTTTTACGACCGCACCTTCGCGTTCAGCCGCCTTCGCCCGGGTATGGCGCCCAAGCTGATTGGCCTGGCCCATGACTTCCAGAAAGTAAAGGTGCTGCCGATAGAGCCCTGGGATGTGCCGCTACACGGGGTGGTAACGGATAAGTGTCGTTACCGGTTCAAGCCCTGACTGGCGGACTGCACGAAGCTGGTAACCGGGACATTTTTGGCAGAACGCTTGTCTTCAGAAGCCTGAAGTGACGTAAACCCGGTAATGACAAGGCCAACCGCAAAGATCAGTACGATGGTGCGGATGATGTCTGGCTTGCCTCTCATTTCACGTGGTCCCGTTTTTTCTTGGTTCTAATTGGCTGGAAAATCAGGTGGCTATTCTCGACTTGGAGAATTAGACGAAAGACTAACACGTAACTTCGATTTTACAATTATTGACAGGTTACGATTACGTAAGAGTTATCACTTAGCTTCGGCCTGCTTGTCGAGCATTCGCGTTCGGCGACCGAAACCGGGCGAGACACGATAGGAGAAGCAGGGGCTGGTGGGGCCTTCCGAAACTGTGCGGAGCCAGGGATGGCGGAGCTCAAGCGTCACATGGATG
>CAYUNQ010000045.1:13308-14144 GCA_964446185.1 uncultured Marinobacter sp.
CGCAGGGGTGCCGAAGGAGCGTGTTTCGGAAGGCCCCACCAGCCCCTGATTCGGCAATCCACGCAAAAGGCCCGTGCCCGGTTTCTACTTTGCGTTGCCGCTTCCGTTACCCGCCCCCAGGAACAACCGGTAGGCCTCGTTATCGGTCATGTTTTCGTAGCGGAAGCCCACTTTCTCCAGCATTTTCTCGAAATCCGGAATTTCCGCTTCGTTGACCTGCGCACCCAGCAGCACACGGCTGTAGGCTGCGCCGTGGTTGCGGTAGTGGAACAGGGAGATGTTCCAGCGGGTGCCCAGGGACATGAGGAATTTCAGCAAAGCGCCCGGGCGTTCGGGGAATTCGAACTGGTAGATGACTTCGTTGCTGACCGACGGGGCGTGGCCGCCGACCATGTGGCGGATGTGTTGCTTGGCCAGGTCGCTGTCGGTGAGGTCGATGACGGAGTAGCCGGTTTCGCGCAGTTCCTGCACCAGTTCTTCGCGGCCCAGGCCGCCGGCCTGGATCTGGATGCCGACGAAGATGACCGCTTCCCGCTCGTCGGCGAACCGGTAGTTGAATTCGGTGATGCTGCGCTTGTGCAGGGCGTTGATGAAGGTTTTGAACGCGCCCGGTTTTTCCGGGATGGTGACGGCCAGGATGGCTTCGCGTTTTTCGCCGATTTCGGTGCGTTCGGAGATGTAGCGCAGGCGGTCGAAGTTCATGTTGGCGCCGCTGAGCACACCGGCCAGGTTTTCGCCTTCAAGCTGCTCCCGTTCGATGTATTTTTTTATGCCGGCCACAGACAGCGCGCCGGCCGGCTCAGCGATGGAGCGGGTGTCTTCGAACACGTCGCGGA
>CAYUNQ010000046.1:0-6353 GCA_964446185.1 uncultured Marinobacter sp.
ACCGGGGTGAACGAGGGCGCCTGACCTTCGCCGGCCTTCAGGGCATTATCCCAGGTGGTAACGAGGTCCCCGGGTATCGGGGCCTCATCGGGCAGTTGGGCAATGCTGACCACAGTCTTGAGGGACGGCAGGCTAGCGATCAGTTCCGCGAAGTCGTGCTGACGGGCGAACACTTTGCCGCCGTAACCGTAGCCATTCACCACAATCAGGGCCGACGGTTCGATCTGGCCGAAGCGGTCGTTGATGGCGCCGATGCCGAAGTCCGGGGAGGCGGAGCTCCAGATCGCGCCCAGGCTGGTAGCCGCCAGCATGCCGACCAAGGCCTCGTAGCCGTTGGTGACCACGCCGGCCACGCGGTCGCCTTTCTGGATACCTTTGCTGCGCAGGAAGGCTTCGAGGGCGCCGGCGTCTGCTTTCAGTTCGGCGTAGGTCTTGCGCTGTACCGGGCGGGTTTCGCAGTAGGCCACCACGGCTTCTTTGTCCGCATGGCCGCCGTCCGCCAGCCGGAGCAGGTTGGCGGCAAAGTTCAGCGTCATGCCCGGGAACCATTCCGCACCGGGCATTTCACGGTTGCCAAGCACCCGTTTAGCCGGCGTCTCGCAGACCAGGCCACAGTAATCCCAGACTTTCTGCCAGAAGGTGTCCAGCTCGGTGATCGACCACTGGTGCAGGGCGTGGTAATCGGCGAAAGGGCCAAAGCCCTGCTGCTCCAGCCAGGCCTGGAACTGGCCCATTCGGGAACCGGTGAGGGTGCCCTGGTCCGGGGTCCAGACCACCGGTGATTGTTCGGTGTTGCTCATCCGTTTCTCCGGATTGTTGTTAGGGTTCGGCCAAAAGGCACATGTTTAGCCGAGGCGCACAAAGGGTAGCAAGGAGAACCCCAAAATCACCACGATAGCAATAATGGCCGCCAGAAACGTGACGGGCCGCTTACGAAACTGGTACCAGAGGCCGGTTTCGCCTCGTTCACAGCGAATCTGGTACGCCTGGCGCTGGATTTCCCGTCGCCGGGCCTGGTAGTCGTCGAGCAAAGCCCTGGCCCGGGCCGCTTCGTCGTCATCATGGGCCCAGAAGCCGCCCATGCTGATGCCCCAGCGGCTGGGTGGCGTTTCGTAGTAACGCACCTCGTGTTCTTCAAACAGGGCGCGGATTTCCTCGGCCTCGTCATCGGGTACGTTACGCAAGTTCATCAGGTGGTGCGGCATGGGTTTCCCGGCTGGCTTCATTAGCGTTATTGGCTATATCCTAGCAGGAAAGCCAATCCGACCGAATTCACCAGGACACTGCATGAGCCACAACCCCCTTCGTCTGCTGCTGGATTTTGATGACCGCATCCAGCGGGACAGGGACCAGGCCCCCGCCTTTCTGCACCGCCGGGACCGGCGCTTTGCCCTGGATTGCCAGCAACGGGGACAAAGCCCGGATGCCGCCCTGTGGCTGGAACAGATGGATCGCCTGAGCGGACCCGGCAATGCCCGCCAGGCAGGCCGGGCGGTGCAGCAGCGCTGGCGGCGGATTAACAGCGGTTTCGCAGCAGCGGGTGCCGTGTTCGGCGTACTCACCATGGCTGGCCTGCTGTTTTACGATGGTGGCCAGCGCATCAATATTACGGTGATCATCGCCTTCGTGCTGCTGCAGCTTGTGCTCGCCCTGGCCACCACCGTGCAATCGCTGGCCGGCTGGCAACCCTGGGGCTGGCTGCAGCGGCGCCTTCAGAAACAACCGGCCGGAACCACCCTGGCGCAATTGCAGCCGGTGCTGATGGCCCGGGCCGCCCATACCGGTGGCACCCTGTTTGCCCTGACCGGTCTGCTGACATTATTGATCATGCTGGTAATACAGGACCTGGCCTTCGGCTGGAGTACCACACTCAATACCGCCGCCCAGAGCTACCACAGCCTGGTTCAGGCCGTCGCCAGCCCCTGGAGCTGGTTGTGGCCGGCGGCAGAACCATCCAGGGAACTGGTCGAAGCCACCCGCTTCTTCCGCGCGGCACCTGTGGGTAGCGATACCGATCCGGTTCAATGGGGGCAGTGGTGGCCTTTCGTGGTGATGCTGTGGCTGACCTGGGTACTGTTACCCCGCCTGCTTCTGCTGGCACTCAGCCAGTGGTTGCTGGCCCGGAAGGCTGAACGACAGCTGCAGCGCCATCCCGGCATGCAGGCCCTTATGTACCGGATGGAAACTCCGACCCTGGACACCGGCAACCAGCACAACGACGCCGGAGATTTGCCCGACACCAGCACCCGCACCAAGCCCGGTGAACTACACGACAGCCGCTACATAATCTGCTGGGCCGGAGCCGGGCAGCCGGAACTGCCGCAAGCTTTGCTGGCGCCAGACAGTCAGGTACTCAAGGCCGGTGGGCGGGCATCTCTGGCGGAAGATGACCAGGTACTGGCGACACTGGCCAGGGAACTGGCAGGCAAAACGCCACCGGCGGTAGTCCTGGTAACCCGCAGCTGGGAGCCACCCACCGGAGAACTGCATGATTTCCTGGACCAGGCCCGGGAACGCTGGCCCTCCGGTACCACCCTGACCATTCTGCCCCTGGCCGCCGATGCTAACCGGGAGCCGGCAGAGCACCTGATCCAGCCCTGGCTGCGCTTTACCGAACGCCTGCCCGCCGGATTCGCTGCGGTTGCGCTGCTGCCGGCGCTGCCGGACAACCCCTACCAGAACGAGAGTGCCACATCATGAGCCAGAAGCCGGTGTTCGCCGTGGTGGGCCACCCCAACAAGGGCAAATCCAGCGTGGTGGCCACCCTGTCCCAGAACGACGCCATCGCCATTGCCCTGGAACCGGGTACCACCCGCGCCCGGCAAGCCTACCCGCTGACGGTCGATGGCCGGGAGCTGTACACCCTGGTAGACACCCCGGGCTTTCAGCGCCCCAGACGGGTACTGCAATGGCTGGAAGCCCACAGCCTCTCGGCCTCTGACCACTCGGAAACCGTGCGCGCCTTTGTACTGCAGCATCAGGGCGACGAACGCTACGTGGATGAATGCGAGCTGCTGACCCCGATTACCGAGGGCGCGGGCATTATCTACGTGGTGGATGGCTCGGTGCCTTACAGCGCCGAACACGAAGCAGAAATGACGATTTTACGCTGGACCGGGCGCCCCAGCCTGGCGCTGATTAACAGCATCGGCGACGACGACCACAGCGACACCTGGCACTCCGCGCTCGGGCAATTCTTCCAGGTTGTGCGCAAGTTCGATGCCGTTCGCGCCCCGTTCGAGCAACATCTGAGCCTGTTGAGGGCCTTTGGCCAACTGGAGCCGGACTGGGAACAGCCCCTGGAACAAGCCACCCACCTGCTGTCGGAACAACGTCGCCAGCGCCGGCAACAAGCCGCCCAGCTGATCGCCCGGGCACTGGAAGACCTGATGGCCTGGCAGGAAAAGCGCACCCTGACCCTGGACCAGGTAGCCGGCACCAGCGATGCCAGCCTGGCCGAAACCCTCAGGGAACGCTGGTACCAGCATCAGCGCAAGCGGGAGCAGACCTTGCGGGTGAGCATCGAACACCTGTACCAGCACCAGCGCATACAGCGCCAGGAAGCGGAACTGGAATGGGCCAGCCAGCACGACCTGTTTTCCGAAGACACCCGAAAACACTGGGCGGTGAGCAAGAAATACCTGGCCGGCGCCGGCTTTGGCGCCGGGGCTGTTGGCGGTGCCGGCATAGACGCCCTGACTCTGGGCTCATCTCTGGGTGCCGGCGCCCTGATAGGCGGCGTGCTGGGTGCGGCGGGCAGTTATTTCTACGGCGACCGGCTGGTGCTGCCGGCCCTGAATATTGGCCCCCTGAAAGACGGCCTGAAAACCGCCACCTTCGGCCCGGTTCAGGATAGCCAGTTCGGCTATGTGGTGCTCGGCAGGGCGGTGGACCACTGGTGGCACATCAGCCACCGCAACCACGCCGGCCGGGACTTGCTGGAACTGGAACCGGCCGATCACCACTGGCTGGAACAGCTCGACAAAACCAGCCGGAGGGAGATCCAGAAAGCCTTCGACCGATGCCGGAAACAGCGCCCCCTGAACCATTCCCAGCGGCAGAGTCTGGCCTCCGCCATCGAGCAGGCCATGGCGGTTTATGACGACTGGCGGTTGAACCGGGCCTGACAGGCATGTTTATACTGTATGGCTATTCCATCACCAACTGAGGAATGCGAATGAAAATCGTACGAGTGCAAGACATCATCGGTACCGAGCGCGAAGTCAGCGCCCAGCAATGGACCAGCCGCCGCCTGCTGCTGAAAAAAGACGGAATGGGTTTCTCTTTCCACGAAACCATCATCCCCGCTGGCACCGAGCACACCTTTTGGTACAAGCACCACCTCGAAGCCGTTTACTGCGTAGCCGGTAACGGCCGCATCAAGGATCTCGCCACCGGTGAAGTGCACGAAATTACCGACGGCACCCTGTACGCCCTCGACAAGCACGACCGTCACACCCTGTACGGCGGCACCGAAGACATGCGCCTGATCTGCGCCTTCAACCCGCCGGTAACCGGCCAGGAAGTTCACGACGAAGACGGCGCCTACCTGCCGGACACCAGCGAAGACTGATTCGTCGCCGTGGCAAGTAACTCCGCCGCGATCACACCGCCACCGCCAGCCAGGCTGCTGCCGGTGGCGGTGTTGCTTTGGCTGGCCGGTGTCTACCTGAGAATCCCGATACTGGTAGCACCGCCCCTTGCGCCCTTTATCAGCGATGACCTGGCCCTGAGCCAGGTTCTCACCGGCGCCCTCACTACCCTGCCAATCCTGATGCTCGCCATCGGTGCCATGCCCGGCTCCCTGGCCATCTCCCGCATCGGCCCCCGCAACACCCTGGCTTTGGCGATGCTGATTATGGTGATCGGTTCCGCCGGCCGCGGCCTGGTACCCGACACCTTTACGCTGATGCTCGCCAGCGCCGTGATGGGGCTGGGCGTTGCCATGATGCAACCGGCCTTGCCGGCACTGCTGCCCCGCTGGCTGGAGCCCCACCACATCGCCATCGGCTCCGCCATCTACATGAACGGCATGCTGATGGGCGAGTTTATCGGCGCCGGCATCACCCTGCCGGTGCTCATGCCGCTGCTGGATAACAGCTGGCGCGCCACCCTGCTGGCCTGGTCGCTACCCGCCCTGCTGGTGGCTGCCGCCCTGTTCCTGCCCAAACGCGACATGGCCCGCCCGGTGCGCCGCACCGCCTGGCTTCCGGACTGGAAAAACCCGCTTACCCTGCGCATTGGCCTGCTGCTGGGCCTGTCCGGCTCCATGTTCTTCGGCCTCAATGCGTATATGGGCAACCTGCTGGAGCAGCAGGGGCACTTCGAGAAACTGCCTGACGCTTTGTTCTGGTACAACATCGCCCAGGTGTTCGCGTCTTTGATTATGCTAAAAATGGCCCGCCGCTGGGTGGGCCGCAAGAGCCTGATTGTCACCATGGCGATACTGAGTATCCTGGGCACCGCCGGCACCGTCCTTTTTGCTGGCTGGCCGGCGATTATCAGCGCTACAATAATGAGTTTTTTTGCCGGTATCCTTCTTATACTTCTGGTTGCGCTGCCGCCGCTGTTGGTGCCATCGGAAGAAACCGGCCGGCTCTCGGCGGGCACGTTTCTGGTGGGCTACACCCTGGCGTTTTCCGTCCCCATGCTGGGCGGTGTCCTGGCCGACTGGACTGGCGATATCCGCCACGCGATTTGCTCTGCTACAGCCTGCTGGTACTGCCCATAGCAGTCCGGCTTAAGCTAGACCGGACCTGACAACCACTCCCAACCGACAGACAAGGATGCCGCCTTGAAGCTGGCCACCCTGATCAACCAACTGGCCGATGAACAGACCAGTGCCCTCAGAACCATGACACTGGTGGTGGAATGGGTTCGACCGCGCCGTGGCGAAACCATCCACCAGGCAATCGACCGCATGAAGCAGCTGGAAGGGGCTCTGACCGAGAACCTGGATATCCACCTGGCAGTGTCCGGGCGCTTGCAGGAATGGCTTGATCAGGCACAGTTCTTCCAATTGTTGTCGGGGCTGGGCCTGTATTCCAGGCGCGGCTTCCTCAAGGAAATCGGCGACCGGCTGTACGAACGCATCAACCCGGCGCCGGCAGACCGCAATAACGTCAAAGACGTGCTGTTCGTGGTCTTCCGCCACAAAGACGACGCCGAGTGGATCCATAAAATTCCGGACAGCGCCCTGCTGAGCCTGCTTGGCACCTTGTGGTACTTTTCACCCTCATCCCTGGAACACGCCCGCAACCGGATCTGCAACCAGATCCTCAATGCCCTGGAAATGCTGTCCATCTGGGTAGCGGCGGAGGAACTGGAACCAAACATCCTCAGGTTGAACCCGA
>CAYUNQ010000046.1:6363-13972 GCA_964446185.1 uncultured Marinobacter sp.
CGTCAACCGGGAATCTGCCTTTGTTGCCCTGCACCGGGAAGTAAGTGACCTGGCCGACGCCTGGCGCGACGCCATGCAAAATAAAACCGCCCCGGAACTGGACGATGCCCACGCCAGGGTACTGATCGAGCAATGCTGCGAAGAAATCGGCAGACTGCAACGCCGTTCGGTAACATCCGGCTCCAGCATGGCGCTGACCCACATGTTGGAACGACTGACCCAATCCCTCGAGCGCATAGAGCACCTGCTGGACATGCTGGACCCGGCCGATGCCTGCAAACGTACCAGCCGCTCCGTTGAACTGTTCCGAACCCTGGTTCAGGCCAGCGCCGAACGCCACGGCATACGCACCCTGTGGCGGTCTAATGTCAGGCTGATGTCCCGCAGCGTGACCGAAAACGCCAGTGAGCACGGCGAGCACTATATTGCCGGCAGCCGGAAAGAATACCTGTCCATGCTGGCCTCCGGGGCTGGCGGCGGCTTTATCATCGCCTTCATGGCACTGATCAAGATCCAGATCCTGCAGCTGGACCTGACCCGGGGCTGGGAAACCCTATGGGTCAGCCTGAATTACGGCATCGGCTTCATGATCATCCACATGCTGCACTGCACCGTAGCCACCAAACAGCCGGCCATGACCGCCGCCAACATCGCCGAAAAAGTAGAGCAGGGCGAACAGGGCCGCGCCAACGCCCGCAAACTGGCGGAACTGCTGGTCAGAGTCGGGCGAACCCAGTTTGTCGCCATCCTGGGCAACGTGGGCGTGGCGCTCTCTGTCGCCTTCGCCATCGGCTGGTTCTATACCCAGTCACAGGGCGTGCCCCTGATCAGCACCGAGCGCTACGACTACATGCTCGCCGGCATCCACCCCTGGCAGAGCCTGGCCCTGATGTACGCCGCCATCGCCGGCGTCTGGCTGTTCATCTCCGGCCTGGTGGCCGGCTACTTCGACAACCGCGCCGCCTACCTCAACCTGGCCGCCCGACTGGAACAACACCCGTTCCTGAGAAAATTCCTGGGCGCCAACGCCCGGGCCCGCTTCGGCGCTTACGTAGAAGAACACTATGGCGCCCTGGCCAGCAACTTCGTCTTCGGCCTGATGCTGGGCCTGACCGGCTACATCGGCTACCAACTGGGCCTGCCCATCGACATCCGCCACGTGGCCTTCTCCTCCGCCGACGTCGGCTACGCCATGTCGGTCTTCATCCCCGGCGCCAAAGAATTCGCCCTGTTCACCCTCTTCGCCCTGCTGATCGGCCTCGTAAACCTGTTCGTCAGTTTTACCCTGGCCCTCAACGTTGCCCTGCGCGCGAGAAACACCCGAATCTCCAGCCTGCCCAAACTCATCAAAGCCTGGTTCCAGGTAGCCGCCGAAAACCCGGCAGCCCTGTTCTACCCCCCGAAAGACCCAATGCCCGAGCCGGAAGACGGCCCGAATGCCGAAGAACTAAAAAGCCGGGCCCAGCCAAAACCAGAAGAAGGCAAACCCGGCACAAGCACACCGGCCCAAAAATAAAAAAGGCCGCCAAAGCAGCCCGAAATAATCAAAAGACTCCCCCTCCAAAGCCAGCAGGCCGCGGGGTGGGAGTTGTTTTTCTGGCGGGAAAAAGATGTCTGAGCAAAGCGAGTTGTTTTTCCCAGAAGAAAAACAACTCCCACCCTGCGGCCAGACTCCGCGCTTAGAACTCGAACCTCAGATGTAGTAGTCCTTCAACGGCGGAAACCCGTTAAACTCAACGGCACTGTAAGTAGTGGTATAAGCCCCGGTCGACAGCCAGTACATCCGGTCCCCAATTGCCAGGTTCAAAGGCAACGGATACTTATGGTGCTCATACATAATGTCGGCACTGTCACAGGTCGGCCCGGCAATCACACAGTCCTCGCCCTCGCCGGTCTTCTCGGTCCAGATCGGAAACTTGATCGACTCATCCAGTGTCTCGATCAGCCCGGAAAACTTGCCCACATCGGTAAACACCCATCGGTGCAACGCCGTGCGGGACTTGCGGGAAATCAGCACCACCTCACTCACCAACACCCCGGCGTTCGAAATCAGCGAGCGCCCGGGCTCGATAATAATCTCCGGCAGATCGTCGCCAAAATCCTCCTTCAGGAAACGCAGGATCTCCCGGGCGTAGACACTCAGCTCGTTGGTGCGGGTCAGGTAATTGGCCGGAAAACCGCCGCCCATGTTGATCATCTTCAACTCGATGCCGTCTTCTTCCTTCAGGCGCTCGAAGATCACCTTCACCTTGTTCAGGGCCGCATCCCAGGCGCCTATTTCCCGCTGTTGGGAACCGACATGGAACGACACGCCGTAAGGCACCAGGCCCAGATCCCGGGCCAGGATCAGCAGGTCCATGGCCATGTCGGTCTGGCAGCCGAACTTGCGTGACAACGGCCAGTCCGCAGTCAGGGTACCTTCCGTCAGAATGCGGACATACACCTTCGAACCCGGGGCCGCCTTGGCAATGTTGCGCAGGTCTGCCTCGGAGTCGGTGGCATACAGGCGCACACCCTTCTCGTAGAAGGTGCGAATGTCCTTCGCCTTCTTGATGGTGTTGCCGTAACTGATGCGGTCGCCGGTGACACCCAGCCCCATGACCTTGTCCAGCTCATACACCGACGCGATATCGAAATTGGCACCCTTGTCCCGCAGCATAGTCAGGATCTGCGGGGCCGGGTTGGCCTTCACCGCATAGTAGACGCTTGCGTAGGGGAAACCGTCGATCAGCTCATCGTACTGGCGTTCAATGGTCTGGGTGTCGATCACCACAAACGGGGTTTCCTTGCCATCGGCAAAGTCCTTGATCCGCTTGAACGTCTCGGCGCTGTAGTAATCGGCGATATCGGCGTTGGGGGTCTGGTTCATGGGTGGTGTGTCCCTCCACAGGGTAAGCGGGCATAAAAAAAGGGTAGCACAGACTCGCTGTGCTACCCGTGAATGTCGCGATCATCAGGCTTTTTTCTGATCACCACAAATGCGCATATGTACCCATAAATCCAATGACAAAAAACGGACTTCCGGCACAGAATCTGCGCTTACACTGCCACCGGCCACGGCGGCGGTGACTGGGTTGGGCCACCCGGGCCCTGAGGGCAGGACTGTCGCTGAAGGTAGTCCAGAATAGCGTCTTTCAGATCGCTACCCTGATCAAGCCCCTTATTGCCGAACAGGCGGTTGAACTCGAGCACATAGGGATAACCCTCCACCAGCGCGATATCAAAGCCGGCATGGTCTACCCCCAGCTCCCGGGCCAGCCGCAGCGCAAGTTCCGTGGCCGCCGCCGGCACATCACCGGTGACAATCTGCCCACCCTTCGCCACGTTATTGTAGAAGCCCTGTTCCGCCTGTGCGCGCCAGTAGGCGGTCACTACCCGGTCGCCCACCACCACAACCCGCACATCGCGGTCGATAGGCAGGTATTCCTGAGCATAAAGTACGTGGGTACGTTCGCAGTACTGGCGCCAGTCGTCCCGGTTTTCAATCAGCCACACCCCTTCGCCCATACTGGCCTTGGGCAGCTTCGCCACAAAGGGCAGGGCCATGGTGTTCCAGATCAGATCCCGCTCCTGGGGGCCGTTGGCTTCGATCAACGTCCAGGGGGTGTGTTCCGGCGCCACGGTCTGGAACGCACGGGTCATCTCCACCTTGTCATGGCCAATGCGGTAGCTGGCCTCGCTTGGAAACACGCGGCACTTGAGACCATGGACCAGGGCATTCAGTTGCCAGTATTCCGGGAACAGCACCCAGTCGGCATCTCGCAGCAGCTCCTTGTGTCGAAGGAACTGCTCCGGCTTGAGTACTGTGGTGTCAGGAAAGCCCAGGGTACGGAAGATATCAAAGGAAACCAGGTGCATGGTGTCAGCGGCACTCCAGATAGGTTGTGCGCATTTTATACAGAATCCGGTTCCGGACAAGCTACCTCAGGAAAAATAATTGACCGGCGTCATGGACAGAGCGAATATGAATGATAATACTTTGCATTATCAAAAAGGGAGCTATCCATGATCAAGAACCTGATGTTTGCCACCCTCACCTGCGCCGCCTTCGCATTCGGCGCCAACGCCCACGCCAGTGACGTCAATCACTTCAAGGGCAAGCCCTCTGACACCCTGGAACAGGCGGTTAGCAACTTCTCGGAATACAACAAGAAGTTGGAACAGGTATTGGCCGGAGACATGACCCCCGAGGCCATGAACGAGGTCCACGAACTGACCTATACCCTGGAAAACGCCCTGGGCAAGATCAATGAAGAACTGCGCGAACTGGCGGATGTACTGGAAGAAGTTCACGTTGCCTCCGAGCACGCTGATGGCAACGCTGTTAAAAAGCACGGACAGAAGTACCTTGAAGTCAGTCGGGAAGTGATCAAATAACGGATTGCTGCTCCGGTTCTCCATCGCTGCTAACCTGAAGGCTACTCACCCGGTGAACACAGGTTAGTGGCGATGGCCGTTCTTGATCCGCAAGCGCAGGCACTGTTACAGCAAGTTGAACAGGACACCCGCTCTGGCGCCAGTCAACTGGCGCTGACGACCCTGCGCCGGCTGCACCGCTACGTCACTGAACAACCGGTGGCAATACAGGGCCTTGAGCCGTTGCTGGCTGCCCTGGCCAAAGCCCGACCGAGCATGGTGGTGATTGGCAACACTGTCGACCGCCTGCAACGAGCACTGGCTGAGAATCCACTGTCCGCTGAAAGCGCCATTCAGGCATTAATCATCGAGCTCGAATCCGCCACCAGCCAGCTGATCGCCCACGCCCGTACACTCGTACAAAACGGCAACACCATCCTGACCCACAGCGCCAGCTCTGTGGTGCTGCAGTGCCTGACCCAACTGGCCCGGGATGGCGTGGAGTTTTCGGTAATCTGCACCCAAAGCAGCCCCGGTTTCGAGGGCCACGGCCAGGCCACAGCGCTGGCCCGCCAGGGGGTTCCGGTCACCCTGATTACCGATGCCCAGGTCGGTCTGTTTATGCCGAGGGCAGACCTTGCGCTCACCGGCTGCGACTGCTGGCTGGCAGACCATCACTTTATCAATAAGAGTGGCACCTTGCTGGTGGCCCTGGCCGCGCGGCATATGGGAACGCCGTTCTGGGTATTGGCGGATACCTTCCGGGACAGCCCGGCAACCGTTGAGAGCATCCACCTTGAAGAAATGCCCGCAGGTGAACTGCAGGGGCCCGATCAGGCGGGCATAACCGTGCGCAATATCTACTTCGAACCGGTGCCTGACAACCTGGTGACCGGGCGGGTCAGCGAGCAGGGCGTCTTTTCGTTCCTTGCTGGGCCTGGGCGGTGAGTGGGTCGTCCGGCCAGGGGTGTTTGGGATAGCGGCCACGCATGTCCTTGCGCACCTCGGGATAGGCATTCTGCCAGAAACTGGCCAGGTCGGCAGTGACCGCTAACGGCCGCTGGGCCGGTGACAAAAGGTGAATCACCACCGGTACCCGACCACCCGCCACTTTCGGCGTTTCGATCCAGCCAAACAACGCCTGCAACTTGGCCGCCAGCACCGGGCCGTTTTCCACGCTGTAATCCAGGGTGACGTTTTGGCCGGTGGGAATGGTCAGCGCTTTCGGGGCCAGTTCTTCCAGTTGCTGCTGTTGCGGGTAATCCAGCAGGGCGTTCAGGGCCTGAACCAGGTTGATGCCCGCCAGGTCAGACCAGCGCTTCATGCCCGCCATAAACGGCGCTAACCAGGTCTCCAGAGTGTCCAGCAAGAACTGGTCGCTGACCTCTGGCCACTCGCCGGGGAATTTCTCCGCCAGCAATCGCACTCGGGCAACCCACTGGCGTGCTGCATCGCTCCAGGGCAGGCTGTCCAGACCTTTACGGCGCACCGCGTCCAGCAGGCCCTGCTGAACCAGTTCCGGGGCCACCTGATTCAACGCTTTCTCCGCCAACACCAGTGCCCCGAGCTTGCGGACCCGACGGGCTACGATGGTGCCGCGTTTGTCGTCCCACAGGGCTTCTTCCCGTTCTTCAATGTGGCCAGCAAGGTCCTGCTCCAGGTCTGCAAGGTCGACCGGTGCCGCCAGATAGATGGTTGCTTCCCGGGCCTTGCCATCCAGGTCCGCAGCCACCAGCCACTCCTGCCGCGCCAGCGGGTCTTCATCCCGCAATACTGCGCCCTTGCCGTTGCTCAACTGATACCGGGGCATGGCCCCTGAGCGGCGGCGGGCAATACGGTCCGGATAGGCCTGGGCCAACACCCGGCCGACATCGGTTTCCGAGGGTAAATCCTGTGCCAGCGGGCCACGGCACAGTCGTTTTGCCGCCTGCCGAACCGCCTGCAACCGTGCGGTGTCCAGGCCGCGATGACCGCGTTCCCCCCGCAGCACCCGAATCCGTTCATGCAGATCCGCGCCGGAGCCTGGCCCGAGCAAATCCCGCTCCTCCAGAAGCGCGGCCAGCTCTGCCGCCAGCTGGCCCAGCCCCAGGGCACGGCCTTTGATCACCATATGGGCCAGACGCGGGTGCAGGCCCAGCTCCCGGGCCGCCTTACCGTGGTCGGAGATGGCCCCCTCGGGATCCAGCAAATCCAGCCACTGCAACAACGCCACCGCCTGCTGCCAGTGCGCTTTTGGTGGCGCATCAATCCACGCCACCTGTTCCGGGGAACGGGCCCCCCACTGGGCCAGTTCCAGCACCAGCGGCGCCAGGTCTGCTTGCTGGATTTCCGGCGGCGTGTAATCCGCCAGCCCGAACTGCTCCGATTCACTCCACAGCCGGTAACACACCCCCGGCTCAACCCGCCCGGCCCGGCCCTTGCGCTGCTCGGCAGACGCCTTTGATACCCGTCCGGTCACCAGGCGCGTCATACCGCTGTTGGGATCAAACACCGCCCGGCGCTGCTGGCCCGCATCAATCACCACCCGCACGCCTTCGATAGTCAGGCTGGTCTCTGCAATGGCTGTGGCCAGCACAATCTTGCGGCTTCCCTCTGGCGCCGGAGAAATCGCCCGGTCCTGTTCTTCAGCTTTGAGATTGCCATACAACGGTGCCAGAACCACGTTAGCCGGCAACTGACCCGCCAATTGCTGCGCCACCCGGCGAATCTCCCCGGCCCCGGGCAGGAACACCAGCAGGGAACCGGCCTGGTCCCGCAGCGCCTCCTGAACCACCGCCACCACCTGATCCACAACCCGGCTATTACGGGGCAAAGGCCGGTACAACACCTCCACCGGAAACGCCCGGCCCTCACTGGTAATCACCGGCACATCCCCCAGCACCCGGGCAATGGGCGCAGTGTCCAGCGTGGCAGACATCACCAGCAATCGCAGGTCTTCCCGCAACGCCTGCTGACTCTCCCGCACCAGAGCCAGGCCCAGGTCGGCCTGCAACGACCGCTCATGAAACTCATCAAACAGCACGGCGGCATAGTCTTCCAGCATCGGATCGTTCTGAATCAGGCGGGTGAGAATGCCTTCGGTGACCACTTCAATTTTCGTGCTGCCGGAAACTTTGGTATCCAGCCGGGTCCGATACCCCACCGTCTGCCCCGGCGCTTCCCCAAGCTGCTTCGCCATGTACCGGGCGGCCGACCGGGCGGCCAGTCGCCGGGGCTCCAGCATCAGGATCTTCCGGTTGTCCCGCCACGGGGC
>CAYUNQ010000047.1:0-13024 GCA_964446185.1 uncultured Marinobacter sp.
CTTCGGCTTGTGGATAGAGGCAACCGGCAGGTTGTGGTCTTCGCCCTGCTGCAGCGCCGGAATACGAACGCCTTCCGGCAGTTTCAGGTCGCTCAGGTGAACCACCTGATCCATCTCTACGTCCGTCAGGTCGACTTCGATGAACTCAGGCAGGTTTTGCGGCAGGCACGCAACTTCAACTTCCGTCATCAGACGGAAAGCAACGCCACCGAAGGTCTTGATGGCCGGAGCGGTGTCTTCGTTGAGCAGGTGAACCGGTACCTGAACAAAGATTTCGTGGTCTTTGTCAACGCGCTGGAAGTCGGCGTGGGTCAGCAGCAGCTTGTACGGGTGACGCTGCAGATCCTTCAGGATCACGCTTTCTTTCTTGCCGGCGATTTCGATGGTCAGGACGCTTGAGAACACGGATTCGTTCTCGATGGCCTTTTTCAGCTCGTTGTGCCAGATGGAAACCGGAGTGGCTTCTTTGTTGCCGCCATAGATGATGGCAGGCATTTTACGCTCTTCGCGACGCAGGCGGCGGCTCGCACCTCTCCCCTGATCGTCACGAGGAAATGCTTCAATTACGAATTCCTGGGACATGGTATGTACCTCGTTATTCATCTGAACGGCCCGCGACCAGGCTTGGAACAGATGAGTTCTCTGAAAGGCCGGTTATCCGGCCTACTAAAAGAGTCGGGAGCCCTGTTGGACTCCCGACCCGGAAACTGCCTTTAATATCGGAGCGTTACGGCTAATGCCGGCTCAGACATTCTCGAACATGGCACTGATGGACTCTTCGTTGCTCACACGACGAATGGATTCGGCGAGCAGCCCAGCCATGCTGAGGGGGCGGATTCTATCACAATTTTTCGCTTTGTCATCCAGCGGGATGGTGTCGCATACCACCAGTTCGTCCAGCTCCGAGTTCTGAATGTTCTCGATAGCCGGGCCGGAAAGTACCGGGTGGGTAATGTAGGCAACCACGCGGGAGGCGCCGTGCTCTTTCAGGGCGTTGGCCGCTTTGCACAGGGTGCCGGCGGTATCGACGATGTCGTCTACCAGGATGCAGGTTTTGTCTTTGACATCACCGATGATGTGCATCACCTGGGAAACGTTCGCCTTCGGGCGGCGCTTGTCGATGATGGCAAGGTCTGCATCGTCCAGTCGCTTGGCGACGGCGCGGGCGCGAACAACTCCGCCTACGTCCGGAGACACCACAACAAAGTTTTCGAAGCGCTGCTTTTCGATATCTTCAAGCAGAACCGGTGTGGCGTAGATGTTGTCTACCGGGATGTCGAAGAAGCCCTGAATCTGGTCAGCGTGCAGGTCGACGGTCAAAACGCGGTCGACGCCGATGCTGGAGATCATGTCAGCTACAACCTTGGCGCTGATAGCTACCCGGGTAGAGCGAACGCGACGATCCTGACGGGCATAGCCGTAGTAGGGAATAACTGCGGTGATCCGTGTGGCGGAAGCGCGGCGCAGGGCGTCGGCCATCACGATCAGTTCCATCAGGTTGTCGTTAGTGGGGTAGCAGGTGGGCTGGATGATGAAGACATCATGGCCACGTACATTTTCGTTGATCTCAACGGTGGTTTCGCCATCGCTGAAGCGACCAACGGTAGCCTGACCCATAGGAATGTGAAGTTTCTTGGCAATAGCCTGAGCCAGTTCTGGGTTGGCGTTGCCAGCGAAGATCATCAGTTTGGACACGACAGTATCCTTCTCAGTATCGGCGTTTGATTCAGAAGAAGCGGGAGAAAGGTGGCTGGGGTGGCAGGATTCGAACCTGCGCATGACGGGATCAAAACCCGTTGCCTTACCACTTGGCGACACCCCAATATCATCGTGCTTTCTTGGCATCATTTCAGCTCTGTTAGCTTTTGGTGTAGAGGTGAAATGTTCACCCCTTTAGCTACGAACCCCGTGATGCCGGAGGGTTTGCTTTCCCAGATAATCCGGGCTGCGGATTCTGTAGGGAAACGTCCAAAAATGCAAGCCCCGGTTCCGGTTAATCTTGCAGGTCCGAATTGTGAAAGCCATTTCAGGCTCTGGTTAACCTCCGGATACAGTTTGCGAACTACATCCTCACAGTCGTTTCGGTACCTCGAGGCGTCTCCCTCAAAAGCGGGGCGTATTGTCAATTTTGGTGTGTCCCTTGTCAACCCTTGTTCTGAAAAAATCTTTCCGGTGTTTATTTCGCAGTCAGGTTTCAGCACGACGAACCAGTCTTCCGGTGGGTTTACGGGGGTCAGTTTTTCGCCGACACCCTCGCCAAAGGCGGCGTGGCCGCGCACAAAAACCGGTACGTCTGCGCCCAAGGCAAGTCCGATTTCGGCCAGCCGGTCTTCATCCAGGCCCAGCTGCCACAGGTGATTCATGGCCAGCAAGGTGGTTGCGGCGTTGGAGCTTCCGCCACCCAGGCCGCCGCCCATGGGCAGGCGTTTGTGCAGGTGGATGATTACCCCGGGCAGGGGCTTTTCTGCCAATGCTGCCAGGGCCTGTGCAGCCCGGATAATCAGGTTGTCGCTGTCTGGCACCCCGGGAATCGGGTCAGCCAGGCGGACACCCGGTTCGTCTGGTGTCAGGGTGAAGCTGAGTTCATCGCCATAATCCAGAAACTGGAACAGGGTCTGTAACTCGTGGTAGCCATCGGGCCGGCGGCCCACAATGTGCAGGAACAGGTTCAGCTTGGCCGGCGAGGGCAGGGTGAGGTCGGGCACTGATCAGTCCTCCCGTTGCCAGTCGGCAATCACCACCCGTACCCGCTTGTCGTCCTTCAGGGCGGTGACGCGGGCGGGCAGTGAGGGAAGGTCGCTGATAAAGCTCTGCCAGCGGTCGTAACGGATCTCCCAGCCGTCCTGCCGGATGATGGCGAGCCGGTTCTGGTCGTCGAACAGCAGGCGGAAATCTCCATCCGGGGCTGGCAGGCCGCGGATCCACCAGCTCAGGCTGTCTATCGGCAACTGCCAGCCGGTGGCGGTATTAACCAGGGTTTCCGGGTCTGATGACTGATACACATCGCCATTGGAGAGCGTGAGTTCAATAAAGCCAGGCACGCCTTTGAGCCGGGTGGTGCCCATGCCCAGAAACGAGGAAGACAAAGACAGGTCGTATTGCTCGCCACTCTGCAGCCAGTGATTGATAATGGCTGTGCCGCTGTCGCTGGGCTGTTTTACCGCCAGTTTTCCGGTCAGGTTCCAGTCGTCGAACCGGCTCAGGCTCAGGGTGCGCTCTGCCCAGTCTGCCGGCGGCTGGTTGGTCATGCCTTCTGGCAGCGGCTCCAGCTGGATGGTAGTGCAGCCCCCGAGAACGAGGGCGGCAAATGCAAGTGCCGTAATCCGGGTTCTCATTGGTTGTCACCGTTACCGGTGAGTCGCTCAATGGTCTCGTTCAGAATGTCGTGCTCCTGGTCCTGCTCCAGTGCTTCTTCCCAGACAATCCGGGCCTGCTCCTGGTTGCCGGTTACCCAGAGGACCTCGCCATAGTGTGCGGCCACTTCCGGGTCCGGGTAGGTGGCCCAGGCACGCGACAGGTATTCCAGTGCCCCGGTATTGTCGCCCTGTCGGAACAGTATCCAGCCCATGCTGTCGAGGATGGCAGGGTTGTCCGGGGCCAGGCTCAGGGCTTGCTCGATATACCCCCGGGCCTCGTCAAGGCGTTCGGTGCGCACGGTCAGGATGTAGCCGAGGGCGTTCAGGGCCACGGCGTTCTCGGGCTGGGCATCAAGAATTTCCCTCAGGTCTGCTTCGGCAGGATCGATGTCGCCCATGGAGTCGAACAGCATCGCCCGGGCGTAGCGGATCTCGATGTTTTGCGGGAAGGCCTCAAGGGCGCTGTTGGCTGCCTCCAGTGCCGGTTGCTCCTGTCCCTGGTCGAGCAGCAGGTTGACCTCCAGCAGCCAGAACCGCTCGGCCTGGTCCGGGTTGTTGGCGCGCAACTGTTGTATGTCGGACAGGGCTTTGTCCAGGTCGCCAAGCTCGGCCTGCAGTGAACTGGCCCTTGCCAGGGCGGGGAAGAAGTAGCTGCCTTGCTCCACGCTCTGGTAGTAGCCAATGGCCTGAATGGTGTTGTCCGCCTGTTCCTCGATCCGGCCGAGGTAGTAGTTGGCCTCGTCGGTGTGGTACCCCTGCTCGGTGAGTTGTGTCAGCTCTTTTTTGGCCAGGTCGGGCTGCTGGTTCTCCAGCGCAACCAGTGCGTGGGACAATCGCAGCCCCGGGGTGTCCGGGTAGCGTTTTACCAGGCGCTCGAACTCATCCTGGGCGCCCTGCAGTTCGCCTTCGTTGATCAGCATCCGGCCGTACAGGGTGCCCATCTGCCGGTTGGCGGGGAAGCGCCGGGTGTTGGCGGTCATGTAATTCAGGGCGTCTTTGTTCTGGCCGGTCTGATACAGCAGGTCGCCTTTCAGGATGATGGCCGGCTGGAAGTCGGGCTCCCGGTCAAGCAGGGTGTTCAGCTGGTCCAGTGCCGGCTCCGGCTCCCCGGTAATTTTCAGCAGCAGGGCAATGCTGTATTCCAGCTCCGGGGTTTCCGGGTGGCGGTCGGCCAGATTGCGGTAGAGTGCCAGCAGTTCCTGTTGTTGTTCGGAAGGAAGCCGGGCGGCCATGGCAGCCAGGCTGTCAAAATCGGCGTCTTCACCCTGGTCCATGATCTGTTCCATATGGAACAAGGCGGCTTCCAGGTTCTGGCGTTTCACCGCCTGAATGGCCGCAACCCGGTGTGCTTGCAGGTTGTCCGGATCAACCTCCAGCCACAGGCCGGCCAGTTGCAGTTGGGCGTTGTCAGCGTTCAGGGTTTGGGCAATCCGCATGGCCCGGTCGATCACGCCGGCATCCTTCGACGTCTTTGCTGCTTGCAGGTAGTTAACCAGGGTGACATCGTAGCGGCCCCGTTGTGCGGCGATTTCGGCGGCGAGCAGTTGGTACAGGACCTCCGGTTCAAAATCGGCGTAACGGATTTCTTCGGTTACGGAAAGTTCCGGCTGAGCCTGCTGGACCGGTTCTTCGGATGTTCCGGAAAAACTGGCGCAGCCCGGCAGAATGGCCGCGGAAAAACCCAGCAGGCAGGTGACCAGATACGGTGCGGATTTGTGCATGCAACTTCCTGTGTATTCCGGGCGAATTGTCAGAAAGACCAGCCTTTCGCCCTGATTGTTGAGGCAGATCGGATTGCGGTCGGGGCCGAAACCCTATAATGGCATAAGCATCTTATCTTGCCCAACCTGTCCGCAGTTCCCGAAGCGCGGGTGTTTTCAGGTGGCAGCCGTGAGCTAGCACCGGTAGAATGCATTAAGAATATCCACGACTGGAACAGGGTTATCTGACCACAAAATGGCTTTGCTGACACTGGGAATCAATCACCGAACCGCACCTGTGGAGATCCGCGAGCGTGTTGCGTTCACTCCGGAACGGATGGCCGAAGCCTTTTCCGAGTTGCGTGCTGCCTCCGGTGCCGGTGAAGCGGCCATCCTGTCTACCTGTAACCGCACCGAGCTTTACCTGGCCGGGGACGACGACTGCGCTCCCACGGTGTTGCGCTGGCTGGCGGGTTTCCATGAGCTGGACGTAGCAGACCTGGAAAACGTGATTTATCTGCACCGGGATTCAGACGCGGTGCGCCACATGATGCGGGTAGCAGCCGGCCTGGACTCCATGGTGCTGGGCGAGCCGCAGATTTTCGGCCAGCTGAAGGATGCCTACGCCCTGTCCCGGGAGCATGGCGCCACCGGTTCGTTCCTGACCCGGTTGTTCGAGCACACGTTCTCGGTGGCCAAGCGGGTGCGAACCCAGACCGCCATTGGCGAAAACCCGGTGTCTGTGGCCTATGCCTCGGTCAGTATGGCGAACCATATCTTTGCGGATATGTCCCACAACAAGGCCTTGCTGATCGGTGCCGGAAAAACCATTGAGCTGGTCGCACAACACCTGGCGGAAGCCGGTGTGCGCCAGTTCCTGATTGCCAACCGCACACTCGAGCGGGCCCAGTCCCTGGCTGAGGCGCACGGCGGCAAGGGCATTCTGCTGTCAGAGATTCCGGATCACCTGGCGGATGTGGACATTGTTATTTCCTCCACCGCCAGTCCGCTGCCTATTCTGGGTAAGGGTGCCGTTGAGCGGGCCCTGAAAAAGCGCAAACACCGCCCTTACTTCATGGTGGATATTGCGGTCCCCCGGGATATCGAGCCGGAAGTTGGCTCCCTGGCAGACGTTTACCTCTATACCGTTGATGACCTGCGCCAGGTTATTGAAGAAAATATCCGCTCCCGGGAAGGGGCAGCCCGCGAGGCAGAAAACCTGATCAGCAGTGGTGTTCAGGACTTCCTTGACCAGCTGCGTGCCCTGGATGCGGTCTCTACCCTGAAAGTATTCCGGCAGCGGGCAGAAGTGATGCGCGATGCGGAAACCGAAAAAGCCCTGCGGGCACTTCGCAATGGTGCCGACCCGGAGACCGTGCTGCGCAGCATGGCCCGTGGCCTGACCAACAAATTGCTGCACCAACCTTCCATTCAGGTTCGCAAGGCCATGGCCGAGGGCCGGTCGGAAGTCACGGAATGTCTGAGGGAGCTCTATCAGCTCGATGCCCTTGAAGCTGACGAGCCCATCACCACGGAAAAACTATGAAGCCATCCATTCAGTCCCGCCTCGAACGGTTGGTAGAGCGGTTCGAGGAGGTGAACGCACTGCTGAGCGATGCCTCTGTTATTGCCAATCAGGACAAGTTCCGCGAGTTATCCAGAGAGTTTGCCGAAATCGAGCCAGTGGTGAAGTGCTTTCAGGCCTGGCAGCAGTCCTTTGAAGATATCGCTGAAGCAAAGGAACTGGCCAAAGACGGTGATGCCGACATGCGCGCCATGGCCGAAGAAGAGCTGGCCAGCGCCGAAGCCCGCAGTGAAGAGCTCGATGAAGAACTGCAGCGCCTGATGCTGCCGAAAGATCCCAACGACACCAAGAACGTGTTCCTGGAAGTGCGGGCCGGCACCGGTGGCGATGAAGCTGCGATCTTTGCCGGCGACCTGTTCCGCATGTATTCCCGCTTCGCCGAGAAACGCCGCTGGCAGGTCGAAGTGCTGAGCGAAAACGAAGGTGAACACGGCGGCTATAAAGAAGTGATTGCCCGCTTGTCTGGCGACGGCGTGTACGGTGCCCTGAAATTCGAATCCGGTGCGCACCGGGTACAACGGGTACCGGAAACCGAATCCCAGGGCCGCATTCACACCTCCGCCTGCACCGTGGCGGTGATCCCGGAGGCCGATGAAGCCGAAGCCATCGAAATCAACAAGGCCGATCTGCGGGTAGACACCTTTCGTTCCTCCGGCGCTGGCGGCCAGCACGTTAACAAAACCGATTCCGCCATCCGCATTACCCACCTGCCCACGGGCATGGTTGTGGAATGCCAGGAAGAGCGCTCCCAGCACAAGAACCGGGCCAAGGCCATGAGCCTGCTGGCCTCCCGCTTGCAGAATGCCGAGCAGGAAAAACAGCAGAAGAGCATGGCAGAAACCCGCAAGAGCCTGGTGGGCAGTGGCGACCGTTCCGAGCGTATCCGCACCTACAATTTCCCCCAGGGCCGGGTGACAGACCACCGTATCAACCTGACCCTGTATAAGCTCGACGAAGTCATTGCCGGCGACCTGGATGCGGTGGTTCGCCCGCTGCAGCAGGAACACCAGGCCGAACTGCTGGCTGAACTGGCCAATGAGCAGTGAGCCCTCGCTGACCTGCGAAGCCCTTCTGAAGAACGCCGTTGAGCAGATCGGCGGCGACTCGCCCCGGCTGGATGCCGAACTACTGCTGAGCCACCTGACCGGCCTGGGCCGAACCAGCTTCCGGGCCTGGCCCGAGCGGGAAGTGCCGGCGGAACAGGCTGAGGCATTTTTTAAGTTGGTTGCACTGCGCGCCAGTGGCCAGCCGGTTGCCTATCTGCTGGGCGAGCAGGAATTCTGGTCCTTACCCCTGAAAGTCAGTTCCTCCACGTTGATTCCCCGGCCAGACACCGAGTGTGTGGTGGAAGCAGCGTTGTCTTTGGACTTACCCGCCCACGCGAAAGTGCTGGACCTGGGTACCGGTACCGGCGCCATCGCCCTGGCGCTGGCCAGCGAACAGCGGGGCTGGCAGATCATGGCCAGCGACCGTATTGAAGAGGCGGTGGCTCTGGCCCGGGACAACAGCCAGCGACTGGGCTTGCCCATCACCGTGGTACAGAGCCACTGGTTCGACCAGATACCGGCTGGAACTTTTGACCTTCTTATATCCAATCCGCCCTACATCCCGGCCAGCGACCGCCACTTAAGTGAAGGCGATGTGCGCTTTGAACCCGAATCCGCCCTGGTGGCCGGAGAAGATGGCCTGGACGACATTCGCCTGCTGGTTACCCAAGGCCTGAACTGGCTCAATCCGAATGGCTGGATGCTGCTGGAACACGGCTACGACCAGGGCGACGCCGTGCGGGATTTGTTTGCCAAAGCCGGATGGCGCAACATAGAAACCCGCCAAGACTACGGCGGCAACGATCGCATGACCCTGGCCCGAAAGCCCGCCAGCGACCAATAGCGAGAACAACCATGCTCACCGACGAAGAACTGCTCCGCTACAGCCGACAAATCCTGATCCCCCGCTTCGACATCGCCGGCCAGCAAAAACTCAAAGCCGCCCATGTACTGATCATCGGCGCCGGTGGCCTGGGCTGCCCGGTGGCACTGTATCTGGGCGCGGCAGGCGTCGGTCACCTGACCCTGGTAGACGACGACCAGATCGAACTGGCCAACCTGCAGCGGCAAATAGCCTTTCAGCAAAGCTGGCTGGGCGATTCAAAAGCCGAGCGCCTGGCCGAGCGGGTGAGGGCGATCAACTCGGAGATTACGGTTAATGCGGTTAATCGTCGGGTGGATGGTGATGATCTCAGGCAGCTGGTTGCCGAATCCACTCTGGTCCTCGATTGCACCGACAACTTCAATACCCGCTTTGCCCTGAACAGGGCATCGGTAGCGTCTGGCGTTCCGCTTGTTTCTGGTGCTGCCATCCGTGGTGAAGGGCAGCTTTCCGTTTACGACCCCCGCCAACCTGAAAGTCCGTGTTATCACTGTTTGTATCCCGAACAAGGCAATGAAGATCTGACCTGCTCGGAAGCCGGTGTTATAGCTCCATTGGTGGGCATGATTGGCTCGGCTCAGGCCATGGAAGCCATAAAAGTGATCTCAGAGGTAGGCAAGCCCCTGGTCGGTCGCTTGCTAATCCTGGATGCCTGGCAGATGGAGTGGCGGGAGATGAAGCTGGCTAAAGACCCCGATTGCCCGGTTTGTGCCGGCTAGCTCAAGGGTAGGTCAGGGTTGGGGACGGCCTTTCCAAAACCCTGCGGAGCCATGGATGGCGGAGCGGAGCCTACAGGGACGTATTCACGGCGTGTTTTGGAAAGGCCGTTCCCAACCCTGACCGGCAACAAGACTCCAAAGTCTCAATCCTTCAAAGCCTGAAATCTCGCAATGGCCTCTTTCCGGCTCTCTTTCAGATCCACTATGGGTCTGGGGTAACCCCGAGGAATAACACCCCCCTTTGCCGGCTCATGAATCCGCTTGTTATCCAGTTTGGCCAGTTCAGGCACCCACTGCCGGATAAACTCTCCATTCGGATCAAACCGCTCACTCTGGGTGACCGGATTGAACACCCGGAAATAAGGCGCTGCATCGGTACCCGTTGAGGCACTCCACTGCCAGCCACCATTGTTGGACGCCAGAAAACCATCCACCAGATTTTGCATGAACCAGGCTTCGCCCAGTCGCCAGTCGATGAACAGGTTCTTGGTCAGGAACATGGCGGTGATCATCCGTAAACGGTTGTGCATCCAGCCGGTGGCCTTCAGCTGGCGCATGGCGGCATCGACAATAGGAATGCCCGTCCGGCCCTCCTTCCAGGCCTCAAAGTGCTCGCCCGGCTCATTCCATACGAGCGCCTCTGTCTCCGGTTTGAAGGCTCGGTGCATGCTCACACGCGGATAGTGGTAGAGAATATTAATGTAGAAGTCACGCCAGGCGATTTCATTAATCCAGGTTTCGATGCCGTCTCCGGAAACGCCCGCTTGCCGGGCAGCAATCAGGCACTGGCGGCCGGACAATACGCCGTTCGCCAGATAAGGCGAGAGTTGGCTGGTGCCGTCCACGGCCGGGAAATCCCGGTTGTCTTTGTAGCCTTTTACCCGTTCCTCCAGGAAATTATCCAGTTGCTGATGGGCGGCGTCTTCCCCGATGGCTACCAGGTGTTTCGGTGCACCTTTGAACGGTGCTGGCAGGGTGTCGGTTTGCTCGGGTTCTACCTCTGGGCCCATGGACGACGGCGCCGGGTACAGGGTGGGCTGGGTTTCCTCTATCCAGCTGCGCCAGCGGCGGGAGAAGGGAGTGAATACCGAATAGGGTTCGTTCTGCTGGGTCAGAATCTGGCCCACCGGGGCCACGGTCTGGTCCCGGTATTTGGCAACCCGAATACCCAGGTTGGTCAGCCGGTCGTGGGCCTGTTTGTCTCGCCGGCGCTCGTTGACGCCGTACTCTTCGTTGAAGTGCAGGCCTGCAATCTGGTGTTGTTTGCAGAATGCCTCCAGCTTGTCGAGGCTTTCAGAAAAGGTATCCGCGTACAGGAATGAAAGGGTAATGCCCAGCTTGGCCAGCTGGCGGGCCAGGACATTGGCGTGCTCAAGCACGCACTGCACCCGCGCGGCGGACCAGTCGTGTTCCTGCCATTGTCCCGGCGTTACCAGGAAACAGGCCTTCACGGGTTTGCTGCGGGCGCAGGCGGCAGTCAGGGCGGCGTTGTCGGCCAGGCGGAGGTCGTTGCGGAACCAGACCAGTTCTGTCATCGGGAAGCGTACCCCTGAATATATGGCATAGGTGAAATTACAGGCGATAAATCATTGGCTTGTATATTCGCTGCAACTACCGGATTGGATTATAGTTAAGCAGACTAGCCGGCTACCCAGAAAGGAGTTTTTTCCTCGGCATGACTGACGTTACCGAAAGCCAGCGCGATGGTGTCTGGGCACACCCATACCAACTGGCTTCCGGCCAGACTCAACAGCACGAACTCGGCTATACCCGTTTATGGGTGACCCTGCTGGATATGGAATGGCAGGTACGGGTGCAGAAGCTGGTCCCAGATACCGATCCGATCACCTGGTACGAGACCATCGGGCATACGCTGCCATCCGGCGCCATTTCGGAGCAGCGCTTCGTACGCACCGGTGACAACGGCATGGTACGTTACATACCGGCCATGGCACCGTTGCCGACGGTGATCAAACCCCACCAGCCACTAACCATCCCGGCCGGCGCAACCTGCGTTATCTATGTGGGCACTACGCTGTGGATGAAAATCTGTGTGGGAGAGTCAGCGTCGGAGCTGGTGGAACTGCCCCTGGCAACCCCGTCCATGACCTGGTTGGGGCGTAACACCATGCAAGGTGAACTGTGTTATGCATCGGCCACCTATGGGCGCCTGGCACTTGAGGCTGTCCCCAAGCGGCCGTGGCGGGCATTGACGCCCGTTACCATTATCAATCGTCGTCAGAAATCATTGTTGGTGGAACGCTTCAGCCTGCCAACGCCGTTGTTACCAGTCTACCGTAATGATAAAGGTCGGCTCTGGACTCCAGGTGTAACGGTGGAATCCGACACCGATATGAATTCTGCCAGCCTGCGCATTGAGTCATCCGTTACCGCAGCGGCAGGGCCATGTGAACTTATCGCACCAGCCCGGGAACAGATGGCCCGGGGGCGCAGGCTGGTTCGAGCGTTTGATCATATTTTCGGCTGATGACGAGTTAAGGAGTTTCTGAGTGCTAGAGGCAATACAATCCACCGTCGTTCAGCTTGCCAGCGGTATCGCGTGGGGTAAGTGGTTGTCGGCAGCCGTCCTTCTGTTGCTGGGGCTTATAGTCGGCTCTTTGGTGTCGCGTAATGTCGGCCGTTTGGTCGAGAAACGCACCACCAAACACCATCAAGCCATTATCCGCCGGGTGTTCTTCTATCTGGTTTTTATTATCTTCGGTATGGCCGCGCTGCGGGAAGCCGGTTTCTCCCTGGAGGTGGTGCTTGGTGCCGCGGGTATTCTGACTGTGGCCATCGGCTTTGCCTCCCAAACTTCCGCGTCGAACATTATCAGTGGGTTGTTCCTGGTGATGGAAAAGCCCTTTGAGATAGGGGATATGATTGAGGTTGATGCCACTGCAGGCGAGGTTATCGCCATCGACCTGCTGAGTGTAAAGATCCGAACCCCGGACAATCTGTTTGTGCGCGTGCCTAACGAAACCCTGATCAAAAGTCGGGTAGTGAACCGGTCCCGCTTCCCGATTCGGCGAATTGATTTGAGTGTGGGCATCGCTTACGCAGAGGATGTGGAACGGGTCAGGGACTTGCTGCTGGGACTGGCACAACAGAATGCGGTTTGTCTTGAGGACCCGAAACCTTTCGTTTTGGTGACTGGTTTCGGAGCTTCATCCGTGGATCTGCAGTTTTCGTTCTGGGTACCCAAAGACAAGTTCTTCGAGGGCCGTGGTGGCATGATGGTAGCCATCAAGAAAACACTGGACCAGCAGGGTATCGAGATTCCGTTCCCCCATACCAGCATTTATGCCGGTAGCCATTCCGCGCCCTTCCGTGTGCAACTGATGGCCCCGGAACAACAAAAAGATAAGGACTCCCCGGATGTCGACAGAAACGACTGAAGTGATCAAAACCACCCCGCCCACCCAGACTGAAAACAAAGTGGCTCTGGGCTGGCGTGAGTGGGTAAGCCTTCCGGACCTTGGCATTGACAGGGTCAAAGCCAAGGTGGATACCGGTGCGCGCACCTCTTGCCTGCACACCTTTCGCACCGAGCCCTACACCGAAAACGGCGAGCGCCGGGTGAAGTTCTGGGTGCACCCGGTGCAGCACGACATGCACCAGGTCATCGAGTGCGACGCCAAAGTGCTGGATGAGCGCACGGTGTCGGATTCCGGCGGCCACAAAGAACAACGCCTGGTGATTGAAACCACCCTGGTGGTGGGCAATCAGAGCTGG
>CAYUNQ010000047.1:13034-13938 GCA_964446185.1 uncultured Marinobacter sp.
CTGGCCCATTGAAATGACCTTAACCAACCGGGACTCCATGCGGTTCCGGATGTTATTGGGGCGTACCGCCATGGCGGGCCGTTCCATTGTCTACCCTGAAGCTTCTTATCTGGCCGGCGCGCCGGCACCAAGGACCTGATTATGAAAATTGCGGTACTGTCCCGTAACCGACACCTTTACTCCACCCGTCGCCTGGTTGAGGAGGGTCTTAACCGTGGCCACGAAGTAAAGGTCATCGATTGCCTGCACTGTTCCATGAACATCACCTCTGCAGACCCGAAAATCCACTATCACGAAGAAGTGCTGGAAGATTTCGATGTGGTGATTCCCCGGATTGGTGCGTCGGTTACCTTCTACGGAACGGCAGTACTGCGCCAGTTCGAGATGATGGGCGTATTCCCGGTTAACGAATCTGTGGCCATTACCCGTTCCCGGGACAAATTGCGTTCCCTGCAGCTGCTGGCCCGCAAAGGTGTGGGCATGCCGGTAACCGGGTTCGCCAACAAGCCGGACAACGTGCCGGAGTTGCTGAAAATGGTGGGTGGCGCGCCGGTGGTGATCAAGCTGTTGCAGGGTACCCAGGGCATCGGTGTGGTGCTGGCGGAAACCCGCAAGGCGGCAGAATCTGTAATTGAGGCCTTCATGGGCCTGAAAGCAGACATCCTGGTGCAGGAATTCATCAAGGAAGCCGGTGGCGCTGACATTCGCTGTTTTGTGATCGGCGACAAGGTGATTGCCGCCATGAAACGCCAGGGTGCCGAGGGCGAATTCCGCTCCAACCTGCACCGGGGCGGCACCGCCTCGCTGGTGCGTATTACCCCGGAAGAGCGCCGTACGGCCATTACCGCCGCCAAGGCCATGGGCCTGAACGTAGCCGGTGTGGATTTGCTGCGCTCCAGCCGTG
>CAYUNQ010000048.1:0-7159 GCA_964446185.1 uncultured Marinobacter sp.
CATAACCGATCATCACTTCAACGACTTCTTTTACGCCATTGGCCTGGCAAGTCTCGAACTCGGACTTCTTCATGCGACGCGAGGAGTTGGTGATGTCCGGGTGCTGGGTGCCAACACCGGCGCAGAACAGCTTCAGACCACCGCCGGAACCGGTAGATTCCAGTTTCGGGGTCGGGAAGTCGGTGTTACGACCAAAACGCTCGGCAACCACAGTGGCGAACGGGTAAACCGTGGAAGAACCCACGATGTTTACGGTATCACGGGCCATGGCCGGGGTAGATACCGCCGCAATGCTGCCAGCCAGGGCAACAGAGGCAAGAGCTGCTTTCAGTTTCATCACGTTAAGTCTCCATTATCGGTGGACGTTGTGTATGGATCTGCTTTACCGATGAGTGCATCCTAAGGAGTGTCTGTGACAACTTTGTTACAGCATTTGAAATATAGACGTCATTGTTGAAATTTTCTTGCAGAGCGCCGCCAGCCCGTTACCATGCAGGGAAAACAATTCCTAAGCATCTACAGGCGACTTCCATGACTGCATACGATGACGACAAACCCAGACCCCGCGGGGACCTGACCCTACAGGTGGTGCCCCTGCCCTCAGACACCAACCCCAACGGTGATGTGTTCGCCGGCTGGCTGGTAAAACAGATGGATATCGCGGCAGCAACCATGGCCGGTCGCGTGTCCCAGGGCCGCAATGCCACGGTAGCCATGGACCGGATGGAGTTTCTCTCGCCGCTGCGGGTGGGCTCCCAGGTGGGCTGTTATTGCGAGCTGGTGGATATCGGCCGCAGTTCCATGAAAATCAATGTGGAGGTATGGACTCTTGACCGTGCCTCGAAGAATCCGCGCAAGGTCACCGAAGGCCTGTTTGTGTACGTAGCCATTGACGAGCACGGGCGCATACGGGAAGTGCCGGAGCAGAACCGCTGAACCACTCCGGTACGTTTCGGGCCAGGCTGATGCCCGGCCCTGGCGCCCGCTATCGGATTGACTGCCAGCCCTGCAGCAAGCGGGCGTAATTCAGGCGTTCCCAATTGCCTGCGTCTGGCGCGTTGTCTAACGACAGCGCGCCGCGAGCTTCCGCTAAAGATTGATAGCCGATACTGGCAAGCCGCTCGGTCAGCTGGCCGGCCACGCGTTCAAACGCTGCCGGGCCATGTTGCAGTACCGCAGAAACCAGCTGTACCACTGTAGCACCAGAGAGTATGGCCTTAGCGGCATCATCCCCCGCATGCACGCCCCCGGAGGCCGCCATTTCCATGGTGGTCCGGTTATACAGCCGGGCCATGGCGTGCAGTCGCAATGGCAGCTCAGCACTGGTCGAAAGAACCACCTCGCGACTCAACGCCAGCTGTTTCAGGTCGATATCCGGCTGATAGAAGCGGTTGAAGAGCACCAGCCCCCTGGCGCCCGCCGCTTCAACGCCCGCCACAAACGCCGGCAATGCCGAATAGAACGGCGAGAGCTTCACGCTGACCGGCACCGACACCTGCTCTACGACCGAACGAATCACCGCCAGCTGGCGCTGTTCCAAGGTCTCGGCGGTATCGCCGGCATCGGTGGCCAGGTCGTACAGGTTAAGCTCGATGGCATCGGCCCCGGCCTGTTCCAACTCCCTAGCGTGCTGAGTCCAGCCGCCGGGGGAAATCCCGTTGAGGGAGGCAATCACCGGCACCCCTAGCTCCGTTTTCAGCTGTTGCAGCCGTTGCAGGTAACTGCCAGAGCCCATCTCGAAGATCTCCGACTCCGGGAAAAACGAGCGAGCCTCAGCATCCATGTTGATGCGGGAATCAATAAACCGGTGCGCGGCCATCTGCTCCGCCACCAGTTGCTCTTCAAACAGCGAGTGCATCACCACTGCCCCGGCGCCGGCCTGCACGCAGGCCTTGAGGGTATCCAGCTCATCGGTCAGCGGGCTGGCGCCCAGCACCAGGGGCGATTTCAGTTCCAGGCCCAGCCAGCGGGTTGTCAGGTCAGTCATGGCTCTCTCCATCCCTGGCGGTTTTTTCATTCACGGATTCATGGGGCTCAAAATGAATGCCGGCCAGCTGCATATACAGCTCCCGTTGTTCTTTTGCGGCGTCGCTGGCGTTGGCCACCAGCAACTCGTAGCGCTGAGGATCCCGCAGTTCCAGCATGCGGAAGCGGGCCTCTTCCTGCATATAGGCTTTCATCGGCACCTTCTGGCGCACAGAATCCAGTTGCAGCGGTGGCAAGCCCTGCTCTATCCGACGAGGATCAAACCGGTACAACGGCCAGGCCCAGCTGTCCACTGCCCGTTTCTGCTGCGCCGGGGAGTGCACCAGGTCGTAGCCATGGGCAATACAGGGGCTGTGGGCGATGATCAAAGCCGGGCCGTCAAAGCTTTCGGCCTCCTGCAGGGCCTTGGTGGCCTGGTTACTGTGAGACTGCATGGCAATCTGGGCCACGTACTCATGGCCAGCAGCCCAAGGTCTTTCTTGCGGGTTTCCTTGCCGGCCGCCGCAAACTTGGCCACCGCCCCCATGGGCGTGGCCTTGGATTGCTGGCCACCGGTGTTGGAATAGACTTCGGTATCCAGTACCAGCAGCTTGATGTTCTGGCCCGAAGCCAGGGCATGGTCCAGCCCGCCGTAGCCGATATCGTAGGCCCAGCCGTCGCCACCAATCACCCAGACGCTCTTCGGGCAAAGCTCATCCGCCAGGTTATCCAGCTCCTGTGCCTCGGAGCCTTGTTGGCCTTCGAGCCAGTCACGTAGCTGACTTATGGCTTCGCGCCGGGCCGCCATGGCGCTCTCGTCAAGAGTGGCACAGGGGCCGGTCAGGGCCAGATAGAGTTCAACAGGGAGTTGCGCTTTCATGTCTTCCAGCAACTGCCTGGCCCTGCCAGCCAGTTTGCTCAGCCCCATGCGCATACCCAGGCCCAGCTCTGCGGCGTCCTCGAACAGCGAATTGTTCCAGGTGGGCCCCCGGCCATCGGCATTCACCGTGTAAGGGGTGGTCGGCAGGTTGCCGCCGTAGATGGAGGAGCAGCCGGTGGCGTTGGCGATCATCAGCCGGTCGCCCAGCAACTGGGTGAGCAACCGGATGTAAGGGGTCTCGCCGCAGCCGGCACAGGCTCCGGAATACTCGAACAGGGGAATCAGCAGCGGTAAGGATTTGAAGTCCCGTGGAATCCGGTCCCGGGGTACATCCGGCAGGCTGCGCAGGAAGGCCAGGTTCGTAGCCTCAACCTCCAAATGCTCCTCAACAGGGCGCATATTGATGGCCTTGCGCTTGGGCTGGGTGCGATCTTTTGCCGGGCAGACTTCCACACACAAGCCGCAGCCGGTGCAGTCTTCCGGAGCCACCTGAACCCGGTAGTCCAGCCCTTCCAGCTCCGGCGTATGGGTTTCCGGCACCGCACCGAAGCACTCGGGAGCATCTTTAGCGCTGTCTGGCTCGAATACCTTGCTGATAATGGCGGTGTGGGGGCAAATCATGGTGCAGAAATTACACTGCACGCACAGGTCCGATTCCCAGATCGGAATCTCCTGGGCAATGCTGCGTTTTTCATACTGGCTGGTGCCAGTGGGCCAGGTGCCATCCACCGGGAAGGCACTGACCGGCAGTTTATCGCCCTGGCCATCCATCAGCAGCCGGGTAACTTTCTGCACGAAGTCCGGGGCATGCTCCGGCACTCTCGGGGGCCGGGTCCGGGCGGCGGTTACTGAACCCGGCACCGGCACTTCGTGCAGGTTATCCAGGGCGGAATCCACCGCCTCCACATTGCGCCGCACCACCTCCGGCCCACGCCGGCCCCAGGTCTGGCGAATGGATTCCTTGATATGGGCAATGGCCTCGTCACGGGGCAGGATATCGGCCAGTGCAAAGAAGCATACCTGCATCACCGTGTTGATTCGCCGGTCCAGCCCGGCCTGTTCGGCTACGCTGGCGGCGTCGATCACGAACAATCTGGCTTTGCGCTCCACCAACACCCGCTGGGCTTCCACCGACAATTGGTCCCAGGCCTGCTCCGCTGGCCAGGGCACATTCAAGAGCACCGTCGCCCCGGGCGCCGCGTGCTCGAGCACGTCAAACTTCTCCAGAAACTGCGGCGCGTGCACCGCGACAAACTGGGCCTGACTAATCTGGTAACTGGAACGAATGGGATGCGGCCCGAAGCGCAGATGGGAGACAGTGGTGGCACCGGATTTCTTGGAATCGTAAACAAAGTGCCCCTGGGCGAACAGATCGGTGCCCTCACCCAAAATCTTGATGCTGGCCTTGTTGCTGCTGACGGTGCCATCGGCACCAAGGCCAAAGAACAGCGCCCGCCGGGTGTCCGGCGACTCGATATCCAGCTCGCTGTCCACCTCCAGCGACAACTGGGTGACATCATCCCGCACCCCGACGGTAAAGCGGGTTTTTGGTGCCGGTTCCTGCAGTTGCTCAAACACCGCACAGACCATGGCAGGGGTAAACTCCCGGGACGACAAGCCATAACGCCCGCCGATCACCCGAGGCAGATCAGGACGCTCACCCCGGCTGAACGCCTCCATCAGGGCGCCGCTGATTTCCAGCAGCAAGGGTTCGCCCTGGGCACCGGGTTCCTTGGTGCGGTCCAGCACGGCCAGGTGTTGTACGGTATCCGGCAGCGCCTGAAGGAAGCGGTCAGTGGCAAACGGCCGGAACAGGCGCACTTTGAGCACACCCACTTTTTCGCCTTTCGCCATCAGCCATTCCACGGTTTCATGGGCACATTCCGCCCCGGAACCCATCAGGATCAGCACCCGCTCGGCTTGCGGATGCCCAACGTAATCGAACAGCTTGTACTGCCGGCCTGTGACGTCGGCAAAGCGGGACATCACGGCTTCCAGATGTTCCGGGAAGGCTTGATAAAACGGGTTGGCCGCCTCCCGGGACTGGAAAAAGGCATCGGGATTCTGGGAGGTGCCCCGCAGCACCGGGTGGTCGGGCGTCATCCGGCGGTTACGATGGGCCTCAATGCCCTCATACGGCACCAACGCTTTCAGTTCATCGTCGCTGAGCGGGACAATCTTGGCGATTTCATGGGAGGTACGAAAGCCGTCGAAAAAGTGCATCACCGGCACCCGGCTTTCCAGCGTGACTGCGTGCCCGATCGCGGCCATGTCCTGGGCTTCCTGCACTGAACCGGAGGCCAGCAGGGCGAAGCCGGTGCCCCGGGCACTCATGACATCGGAATGATCACAGAAGATCGACAAGGCGTGGGTGGCCAGGCTGCGGGCGGCCACATGCATGCAGAACGGCGTCAGCTCGCCGGCAATCTTGTACAGGTTGGGCAGCATCAGCAACAGGCCCTGGGACGCAGTGAACGTAGTCACCAGTGAGCCCGCCTGCAGTGCGCCATGCACGGCACCCGCCGCGCCGGCTTCGGACTGCATTTCCACCACACCGGGCACCTGGCCCCAGAGATTGGGCTTGCCCAGAGCCGCCCAGTCGTCGGCATGCTCCCCCATAACCGAGGCCGGGGTAATCGGGTAGATGGCAATGGTTTCGCTCAGGCGATAAGCCACTGAGGCGACGGCTTCGTTGCCATCGAGGGTGCGGAACTCCATGGATACCATTCCTTGTTGAAGCGGCGGGATAGTATCCAGTCTAGGCGGGGGGCGTGAGGCTAGCAAGTCGACACGGAACCAACTTCAATGGCCGGCGACCGAGTCAATCACCTGGTTCGCAACCGTGGCCAGCTCGTCCGAGGACTGCCGGCATACGCCGATCACCTCACAGGCCGCCGCTCAGGCAGCATGGTTGATAGCAAAGCCGCCATGACCACCAACCACGCCGATATCCACAAACAGGCTTCCAACCCATACACCTGATACACCCACCCGGACAGGATGGTACCCAGCAACCGGCCAGCGGCGTTGGACATGTAATAAAAGCCCACATCCAGTGACACGCCATCGCCCCGGGCGTAGCTGACAATCAGGTAGCTGTGCAGGGAGGAGTTGATGGCAAACAGCACGCCGAACAGCAACAGGCCCCCGACAATGACCACCTGTGGGGACCAGCCCACCATCAGGCCACTGGCAATGGCTGCCGGGATAAGCGCCAGGAACGCCGCCCAGAGTACCGCCGGTTTCTTGCCTTCCATATTGCCGGTAATCCTGGGGGCGATGGTCTGGATAAAACCATAGCCGATAATCCAGCTGGCCATAAAACCACCCACTTTCCAGTGATCCCAGCCGAACACCGTGGCCATGTACACCGGCAACGCCACCACGAACCACACATCCCGGGCACCGAACAGGAACATACGGGCGGCAGACAGCACGTTAATGGCCCGGCTTTTGGACAGAATCTCGCGGAACTTGGGCTTCGCTTTGCTCTTGCCCAGATCCTGCCCCAGCAAAAACAGACTGGCGATCCAGACAGCACCCAATGCCACCGCCATGATGATCACCGCACCCGTGAAGCCGGCGGCCATAAGCAGCACACCACCAAGGAAGAAGCCCACCCCTTTCAGGGTATTCTTGGAACCGGTCAGAATCGCCACCCACTTGTACAGGGTGCCCTGCTGTTCATCCGGCACCAGCAACTTGATGCCGCTTTTGGCAGACATCTTGTTCAGGTCCTTGGCAATGCCCGATAACGCCTGCGCCGCCATCACCCAGGGCACCGTGAGCATGGCCGCCGGCACCGCCAGCATGGCCAGTGCCACAATCTGCAGGAACAGCCCGATGTTCATGGTGCGGTTCAGGCCCATGCGGGCGCCGAGATAGCCGCCCACCAGGTTGGTCACCACCCCGAAGAACTCGTAGAAGATGAACAACAGGGCGATTTCCAGCGGCGAATAACCCAGCTGGTGGAAGTGCAGCACCACCAGCATCCGCAGGGCGCCATCGGTCAGGGTGAACGCCCAGTAGTTGCCGGTGATCACCAGGTACTGGCGGATGGCCCCGCTCATATCAGGCCAGCCCTACCTTGCGGGCCAGCTCCGCAGTGCGATTGGCGTAGCCCCATTCGTTGTCGTACCAGGCATAGATTTTCACATGGGTGCCGTTGACCACCAGGGTGGACAGGGCATCGACGATGGACGAACGGGGGTCGGTCTTGTAGTCGATGGACACCAGCGGGCGTTCTTCGTAGCCCAGAATGTCTTTCAGTTCGCCCTCAGAGGCTTCTTTCAGCAACAGGTTTACCGTGTCTTT
>CAYUNQ010000048.1:7169-13380 GCA_964446185.1 uncultured Marinobacter sp.
CACGCAGTCGGTCAGCGACGCGTTAATCAGCGGAATCCGCACCGCGTGGCCATCCAGCCGGCCTTTCAGCTCCGGGAAGATTTCGATAATCGCCGTGGCGGAACCGGTACTGGTGGGAATCAGCGAGCTGCCACAGGCCCGGGCCCGGCGCAGGTCCTTGTGGGGCGCATCGATGATGGTCTGGGTGTTGGTCAGGCTGTGGATGGTGGTCAGTGAACCGTGTTTGATGCCCAGCTTTTCATGGATCACCTTCACCACCGGGGCCAGGCAGTTGGTGGTGCAGGAGGCCGCGGTGATGATGCGGTCGTTGGCCGGGTCGAAGATGTGCTCGTTAACACCCAACACGATATTCTTCGCACCGGCTTCCTTCACCGGCGCGGTGACCACCACCCGCTTCACACCCTGGTCCAGATAGCCCTGCAGCACGGCAACTTTCTTGTTCACGCCACTGGCCTCAATCACCAGGTCGCAGCCAGACCAGTCGGTATCTGCAATGGCTTTGTTGTGGGTCACACGGATACGCTGGCCTTCGATCACCATGTCATCGCCATCGGCGCTGGCTTCGTGGCTCCAGCGGCCGTGCACGCTGTCGAAGTTGAGCAGATGTGCCAGGGTATGAGTGGGCGCGCCCGGGTCGTTGATGGCGACAAATTCCAGCTCCGGCCAACCCCAGGCAGCGCGCAGAGCCAAACGGCCAATGCGACCGAATCCGTTTATTCCTACCTTGATCTTGCTCATGGTGTTCTCCTTGCGAGTTTCGCAATCCTTGTAAATTCGTGATCAGGGGCACTGCACCGCCGGGCGGTCTGCCATGGCCTGTAACCTGGCCAGGGGCTGCCCGATCAGTGCCGTATTATTCCGGGCGGTTTCCTCCAGAACCCGCACTACCCAGTCTGGCAGGTGCGGATGAAGGTAATAATAGACCCATTGGCCCCGACGCTCTGTTTTCAGCAAGCCAGCTTCACGCAGCGATGCCAGGTGGCGACTGACTTTTGGCTGAGAGACTTCAAATGCCTCGGTCAGCTCACACACACACAGCTTGCCCTGGTCTTTGATCAGTAGCAGCGCCGCCAGGCGCAGGTCGTCGGCCATGGCCTTGAACACGGTCACCGGGCTGTAGTCGGCCGGTTTCAGGCCGGTCTCTTTCTGGTGCACCAGGGTGAACAGGCCGATACGTTCCCTGATCTCTTTCAGAGTCAAGGCAAAGGTAGCGTGCCGGTTGGCCTCGGCCGGGTCCGGAAAGTCCCAGGCAATCTGCTGGGCACCGGACGATACCCTGGCGCACTCCCGGGCAGCCTTTTCACACAGGGTAATCACGTAATCCCAGTACTGACCCTGCAGCTCAGACAGCGATTTGCTGTGCAACCCGTCAACCGGAATACCGGCTTCCTGCAGCACCTGTAATGCCAGCGGGTGCGGCTTGCCAGGCTCGGTACCGGCGCTGGCCACCTCGAACCGGTCGCCAGCCATGTGCCGGAGCAAGGCTTCGGCCATCAGTGACCGGGCGCTGTTGGCGGTGCAGACAAACAGGACTCTTCTTTTCATGCGAATTCCCGTATATTCGAATTGCCATATATTCAGTTTTTGCGATAATAGCCGTCAACTGTGACAGAGTAAAGACAGCAACACCCGGCCAAATCACTCAGGCCAGATCTACGCTAGCCAGCCAAAGGACACCGGAAAGGGCTATGACACAAAGACTGCTGGATATCTATCGAAGCAATCAGCGGGAAGGCAACCTGCTGTTTTTCATGATCCTGGCCTTTCTGGCCATCTTCTTCATGCCCGCCGGAACCGAACGCTTTGATAACGCGGTACTGGAAGCCTTCCGCCTGACCAACTGGTATGCCCGGGAACACGTGATCCTGTGCCTGCTGCCAGCGTTCCTGATTGCCGGGGCCATGGCGGTGTACATCAGCCAGGGCTCGGTAATGCGCTACCTGGGCCCGTCTGCCTCGAAGCCGGTAGCCTTTAGCGTGGCGTCTGTGTCCGGCACCTTGCTGGCCGTATGTTCCTGCACCGTGTTGCCGCTGTTTGGTGGCATTTATCGTCGTGGCGCCGGACTGGGGGCGGCGGTGGCCTTTCTGTATTCCGGCCCGGCCATCAACATCATGGCCATTGTGGTCACCGCCAAGGTGCTGGGGGCCGAAATCGGGCTAGCCCGGGCCATTGGCGCCATTGTCTTTGCCGTGGTCATCGGCGCTATCATGCACCTGATCTACCGCAAGGAAGAGGCCGAGCGCTCGGTAAGCAATGCCCGGGGCTTCGGCGGCGACGAGGCTGACAAACCAGTCGGTGTCATTGCCCTGTTCTTTGCCCTGATGGTGGGCATCCTGGTATTCGCCAACTGGGCGGCGGCCGATAACCAGGTCTGGATGGCGGTCTATGACCTGAAATGGCCCATCACTGCGGCCCTGGCCGCTGTCCTGGGTGTGCTGCTGGTACGTCGCTGGCACTGGCCGCCGGGCCAGTTACTGATTCTGGCGGCCGTGGTTGCGGCCTTTGCCTCCCTGGCACCCGGCATGCCGGAGCTGCCGTTTGTGATCGGTATCGGCGGCCTGATGCTGATTGCCACCCTGCGAGACGAAGACCGCGAATGGCCGGTGCAGAGTTGGGACTTCGCCAAGCAAATCCTGCCGCTGCTGCTGGCCGGGGTGTTTGTGGCCGGCTTCGCCCTAGGGCGCCCCGGCCATGAAGGCATGATCCCCTCAGAATGGGTAGCCGCAGCCGTGGGCGACAACTCCCTGCTTTCCACCATTCTGGCGTCGGTGCTGGGCGCCCTGATGTACTTTTCGACCCTCACCGAAGTGCCCATCGTCGAAGCCCTGATGGGCTCAGGTATGGGCAAGGGCCCGGCATTAGCGCTATTACTTGCCGGCCCGGCCCTGTCGTTGCCCAACATGCTGGTGATCCGCACCATTCTGGGCACGCAGAAAACCCTGGTGTATTGCGCCCTGGTGGTGCTGATGGCCACCATTACCGGCTTTATATACGGAAACTGGTGGGTATAACCCGCCCGCACAAACCCGAAGGAGATGACCATGAAATTCACCATCTATGGCAGTGGCTGTGCCAAGTGCAAACAACTGACAGCGAATGCCGAGGAGGCCGCCAGGGCACTCGGACTGGACTACGAAGTGGAAAAGGTGACCGATGTGAACGACATCATTGATGCCGGTATCATGCGCACACCCGCGCTGGCCGTAGACGGCGAGATTGCCGTGGAAGGCAAAGTGACCAGCGCCGACGACATCAAGAAACTGCTGGGCTGAGTATGACTTCTTCTGATTTACCCAACATCGACACCGGACTGTTCCGGGCCCCGACCAACAACGACCTTTCCAGCGCCGCGCCTTCTGACCACAAACCCAGAATTCTGCTGCTGTACGGCTCCCTGCGCGAGCGCTCGTTCAGCCGCCTGGCGGTGGAAGAAGCCGCCCGCCTGCTGGAAGCCATGGGCGCGGAAACCCGCGTTTTTAATCCGCGCGGCCTGCCCCTGGCGGACGCTGAAGACGCTTCCCACCCCAAGGTGCAGGAACTGCGGGAACTGGTGCAGTGGAGTGAAGGCATGGTGTGGTGCTCCCCGGAGCGCCACGGGGCCATGACCGGAATCATGAAAACCCAGATCGACTGGATACCTCTGTCCATGGGAGCCGTTCGGCCGACCCAGGGCAAGACCCTGGCGGTGATGCAGGTGTGCGGCGGCTCCCAGTCGTTCAATGCAGTGAACCAGTTGCGGGTGCTGGGGCGGTGGATGCGCATGGTGACCATTCCGAACCAGTCCTCGGTGCCCAAGGCATTCATGGAGTTTGACGACAACGACCGCATGAAGCCTTCGGCCTACTACGACCGGATCGTGGATGTCATGGAGGAGCTGGTAAAGTTCACCCTGCTGGTACGGGATCGCAGCGATTACCTGACTGATCGTTATTCCGAGCGCAAGGAATGTGCTGAAGAGTTGTCCAAGCGCGTGAACCAACGTTCTATTTAAGGATGTGCAATGAGCCGTAACAGCGATGTGAACACGGTTGAAGCCACTGACGGCGGAATGGACCTGTTCGGGCGTTACCTGTCCGTGTGGGTGGCGCTGGCCATTGTGGCCGGTGTAGCCCTCGGGCAGCTCGCCCCTTCAATTCCCGAGACCCTGTCCCGTTTCGAGTACGCCCAGGTATCCATCCCCATCGCCATCCTGATCTGGGCGATGATTTTCCCGATGATGGCGCAGATCGATTTCAGCGCCGTGGTCGGGGTGCGAAAAGAGCCGAAGGGGCTGGCCATCACCACCGTTGTGAACTGGCTGATCAAGCCCTTCACCATGTTCGCCATCGCCTGGTTCTTCCTGATGGTGGTGTTTGAGCCCTGGATCGCCCCGCAACTGGCCAGCGAGTACCTGGCCGGTGCCATTCTGTTGGGTGCTGCGCCCTGCACCGCCATGGTGTTTGTCTGGAGTTACCTGACCCGCGGCGATGCCGCCTACACCCTGGTGCAGGTGTCCCTGAACGACATCATCATGCTGTTCGCCTTTGCACCGATTGTGGTGTTCCTGCTGGGGATTTCTGACATCCAGGTGCCCTGGGATACGGTGATTCTGTCGGTGGTGCTGTACATCGTCATTCCGCTCAGCGCCGGCTACCTGACCCGCCGGACCCTGATCGCGCGCCACGGCGAGCCGTGGTACGACGACGTGTTCATGAAGCGCCTCGGCCCGGTAACACCGGCTGCGCTGATCGTCACCCTGGTGTTGCTGTTCGCCTTTCAGGGTGAAGTCATTCTGCAAAATCCGTTGCATATACTGCTGATTGCAGTGCCGCTGATTATCCAGACGGTGTTCATCTTCCTGCTGGCCTACGGCTGGGCAAGGCTGTGGAACGTGCGTCACTGCATCGCCGCCCCCGGGGCCATGATCGGTGCCAGCAACTTCTTTGAGCTGGCGGTGGCAGCCGCCATTGCCCTGTTCGGCCTGCAGTCCGGCGCTGCGCTGGCCACGGTGGTGGGCGTACTGGTGGAAGTGCCATTGATGCTGATGCTGGTGCGCATTGCCAATAATACCCGGGACAAATTTCCGGCCTGATCGCCAATTTATCTGGGAGTGAGTATGGCCCCTGACCCGGTTTCCGTTGCCCGAATTCGTGACATCTTCCTGGCCTTCCTGGCCCTGGGCCTCACCTCCTTTGGCGGCCCGGCGGCCCATCTGGGCTACTTCCGGAACGAATTCGTCGCCCGGCGGCGCTGGTTGTCAGAGCAGGACTATGCCGACCTGGTCGCCCTGTGCCAGTTCCTGCCCGGGCCCGCAAGCAGTCAAGTTGGCTTTGCCATTGGCCTGCAGCGTGGTGGCGGCTGGGGTGCTGCCGCCGCCTGGACCGCATTCACCCTGCCCTCGGCCATCATCCTGGTGGCGTTCGCCCTGAGCGCCAGCCTGCTGGACGGCGCTGTCAGCCAGGGCATTATCCATGGTTTGAAAGTGGCCGCTGTCGCCGTGGTAGCCCACGCCGTGCTGGGCATGGCGCGCTCACTGTGCCCGGATCAACAGCGGGCCGGTATCGCCCTGGCAGCGGTCCTGATGGTGGTGTTTGTGGGCGGTACTGCCGGGCAGGTTTCCGCGATTGTGGTCGGAGCCCTTGCGGGCCTGGTGCTGTGCCGCGCTGCCGACGACGGCGCGGCCGGACATTCCGGCATCTCGGTGTCAGCGGGCACCGGCCGGCTGACGGCTGTTTTGTATGTATTCCTGCTGGCCGGCCTGCCCCTGCTGGCGTGGCTCGCGTCCTCCACCCTGCTGGAAATGCTGGACGGCTTCTACCGTGCCGGGGCCCTGGTCTTCGGCGGCGGCCACGTGATGTTGCCACTGCTGGAAGCGGAAGTGGTACAAACCGGCCGGGTAACCGCCGATGAATTCCTCGCCGGCTACGGCGCCGCCCAGGCCATCCCCGGCCCGCTGTTTACCTTTGCTGCCTATCTGGGGGCGGTCATGGAGCCCTCGGCACCCATTATCTGGGCCCTGGTGGCCCTGCTGGCCATTTTCCTGCCCGGTATGCTGATTCTGTTGGCGGTACTACCCCAATGGAACAACTTTCGCCGCTGGCACCGGGCCCAGTCCCTGATGCGCGGCGCCAACGCCGCCGTGGTGGGCATTCTCGGTGCCGCGCTGTATCAACCTGTGTTTACTAGCGCCATCGTCGGCCCCGGCGAGTTTGCCCTTGGCCTGACCGGTTTT
>CAYUNQ010000048.1:13390-13881 GCA_964446185.1 uncultured Marinobacter sp.
GATTGTGATGGCCGCCGGCGGCGTGCTGCTGGGTGCGTAACCTGCCGCGCCTGTTCAGCCGGCAGCCAGCCTGCTAATATCGCGCTCGTTTTTTGAGCGCGCCAAACCCGTTAATCAGCACCACCGACCGGAATTAAAAGAATGGATGTTTACCAGGCCCTTTTCCTTGGCCTCCTCCAGGGACTGACCGAATTCCTGCCCATCTCCAGCTCCGCCCACTTGATACTGACACCGGCTTTCTTTGGCTGGGATGACCAGGGCGTGGGCTTTGACCTGTCGGTGCATGTGGGCACACTGCTGGCCGTGGTGCTTTACTTCCGCCGGGATGTCTTCGGCGTTGCCAGGGACGGCCTGATCTCCATCCACCAGCGCAAAATCGTCGGCCAGGGCGCCCTGGCCTGGTACCTGGTCATCGGCACCATTCCCGCAGGGCTCGCTGGCCTGGCCCTGCTCGACATGATCGACAACGAACTGCGCGGCGCCTCGGTGAT
>CAYUNQ010000049.1:0-13846 GCA_964446185.1 uncultured Marinobacter sp.
CCTGATGGACGACCAGCACACCCACCCGGATGAACAGAAGCGTGTGGAAGCCGGCAAACTGCTGGACCTGCTCACCCCGGTGATCAAAGCCTGGCCGTCGGAATACGGCCCGAAAGCCAACGACCTGGCCATTCAGGTGTACGGCGGCGCCGGCTACACCCGCGAATACCCGGTGGAACAATGCTGGCGCGACAACCGCCTGAACCCCATCCACGAAGGCACCAACGGTATCCAGGCCTTGGACCTGCTCGGCCGTAAAATCTGGCAAGACCAGAGTCACGGCCTGCAGTTGCTGATGCAGGAAATGCAGGTGGATTTGCAAGCGGCCACTACTGACCGCTGCCAGCAATGGGCTTTGTCTCTGAGTGAGACCTTGCAGCAGGCGGTGAAAGTCACCCAGAGCCTGGGCAAATCCCTGATGGGCGGCGAAGTCGACAAAGCCCTGGCCAACGCCAGCTGCTACTTGCATCTGTTTGGCCACATCATCGTCGCCTGGATGTGGTTGCGGCAGGCTAATGCGGCTGCCAATGCGCTGGCGTCTGCCAACAGCGACAGCGAGCGCAACTTCTACCAGGGCAAACTCCAGGCCGCCCAGTACTTCTTTCACTGGGAGCTGCCCACCGTGGCCCAGGATCTGGTGTTGCTGCGCAATCAGGATGATACGTGTCTGAATATGAAGGCCGATTGGTTCTGAGTTCGGTGCTCTCGTTCGTGTTGTAGCCTGCTTGTTTGGGGGCAGGCACGATCAGCTGGGAGTCCTTTCAGGGACACGCTACGAGCACGTCCATGTGCGCTCGGCTTTGGCCATCCATGGCCAAAGACGGTCCCTGAAAGGACTCCCAGCCGCTCGCGCCCGAGCAGTGGAGCAATTCGCAGGTCCAAAACGCTTTGTTTGGCAAAAAATCTGAGTTCTATTTCTAGGCCTGCTGTTTGGTAAACCGCAGAAGCATGACGCGCGGGCGACGGGGAGGGCTTTTCAGGACCGTTGAGGGCCATGGACGGCCCGAAACGAGCCTACAGGGACGTACTCGTGGCGTGTCCTGAAAAGCCCTCCCCGTTGACCGTGCAAGCCACCCAAGCAACCAGGCTAGGATCCCAAAGCAGAGGAAAACACCAATGCCACTGGTAAACGTAGAAAAACAGGGCCACATCCTGAAGATCGGCCTGAACCGCCCGGAAAAAATGAACGCCATGAACCGGGCCATGTACCACGAAATCGCTGCAGCCTATTACCAGCTCCAGAACGACCCCGAACTGCGCGTAGCAGTTATGTACGCCGAAGGTGACCACTTCACCAGCGGTCTGCAACTGGACGACTGGGCCGGCGTGTTCGCTAACGGCAAAGGCATCGAACCCGGCGAAGGTGAACTCGATCCGTTCCACATTACTGGAGAAGGACTCACCAAGCCCGTCGTCTTCGCCGCCCAGGGCATCTGCTTCACCTGCGGTGTTGAAATGATGCTCAACACCGACGTCCGCGTGGCCGCCAAAGGCACCCGCTTTGCTCAGCTGGAAGTGAAACGCGGCATTTTCGCCTGCGGTGGCGCGACCATTCGCCTGCAGCGCGAAATCGGTTGGGGCAACGCCCAGCGTTACCTGCTTACCGGCGACGAATGGACCGCCGAACAGGCTTACCAGTGGGGCTTGATTCAGGAACTGGTGGAGCCCGGGGAGCAGTTCAATAAAGCCATGGAAATCGCTGAAAAGATCGCCAAAGCGGCCCCGTTAGGCGTTCAGGGCAGTCTGAAATCGTCCAAGATTGCCGTGTCCGAAGGCCAGGAAGCGGCCAAGGAGCGCCTGTTCCCGGAACTGCGCCCGGTCATGGCCAGTGAAGATGTAAAAGAAGGAATCCAGTCATTCCTGGAGAGAAGGGAAGCGGTGTTCAAAGGTAAATAGCTGGATTGGCCCGTCATTCAAAATCTCGTCCGTAGCGAATCGTAGGATCAACGACTATCCCACGGAAGCGAAAGCGGCGGGTTGGGGCCACCCTTCCGGGAGTGTGCGCAGCAGGGATGCTGCGCTCAAGCCCCCATGGATGGGTTCACGGCGTCTCCCGGAAGGGTGGCCCCAACTCGCAGCCGGCGCCATAACCCGCAGGCTGGGGCCGGCAATCAAACCAATAAATCAGTCAGACCTCAGGCAGCCTCCGACTCAGAAGAAGCATCAGCCCCCCGCGCCGCAGCCTCCGCCGCCACCTTCGCAGCGTAGTCAGCATATCGGGCCATCAACTCCTCCTTACGATCCGGATCCCAGTTGATCTTCGACAGGTCCCCCTCGTAATGGTCAATTACCCGCTTATCCATGGTCTCGTACCACCACTGGGGCAAGTACGCGGGCAGCAACATCGACGCATAGCCACCTGGCAACTGCGGCGCCTTCTCGAAATGCCTCAACGCCTGATAACTCCGGGTCGGGTGGGCGTGGTGGTCAGAATGGCGCTGTAACTGATACAGGAACAGGTTGGTCACAATATGGTTACTGTTCCAGCTATGCTCCGGCTGCGTGCGCTCATACTTGCCGTTCTTGTCCTTCTGGCGCAGCAGGCCATAGTGCTCAATGTAATTCACACTCTCCAGCAGGCTCGCACCGTACACCGCCTGCGCCGCCAGGAAGGGTACCGCCCTAGGGCCGCAGACCAGCGTAGTCGCACCAAAGAACCCGGCACTCATCGCCCAGCCCTGCAGCAACTCATTGTCCAGGCTCCAGAAACTCTTGCCCTTCCGCTCAAGCCTCGCTTTCTCGATCTTCACGGCGGACTTCATGCCACCAAGCACCGTGCGCGGCAGGAATTTCCAGAAACTCTCGCCCATCCGACTGCTGGCTGGGTCTTCCGGAGTGGCCACCCGCTTGTGGTGCCCGAAATTGTGCTCAACCACGAAATGGGTGTAGCCGGTGGGTGCCAGTGCCGCCATGGCCATCAGCTTATTGAGCCTGTTGGATTTATGGCCCAGTTCATGCGCGGTGTTGATGCCCACGCCGTTAATCGCGCCCACCGTCAGGGTCAGGCCGATCTTGTCTTCAATCGGGGTGCTCTTGCGGCTGGCCAGCCAGGCGCCCATCACTGTCATGGCATATTGGGAGGGGATGAAGGCCTTCACAATGCGGTCGTAGTACTTGTCTTGCTCCAGAGATCGCACGGCGGATTCCGGCGGGTTGCTCTGATCCTCGCCGATCGCCCGGTCCAGTGTCGGAATAATACCGTGTACCAGCGCCGGCCCGGTCCACGCCAGCGCTTTCAGCTTCTTGGGCGCCAGGGCGTAGCCGGTTAATGCGGCCAGGCCGATACCGGGCAGGGCAGGGCCCAGCAACCACATGTAGCGCTTCGGATCTTTCCAGTCTTTTTCACCGGAAGCGGGAGCCGATGTTGTTGGCTGTTGCCCGACTGCTTTATTGACCTTGGCGTTCATATCAGAGCACTCCATTTTGTTCTTGGTTGACTCCAATTTATGTCGGACAATCTGGCAATACAACAATTTTGAAGGATGTCAGTCGAAGGTGGCCCAACATGACACCCCGACCGGCAGTTGGCGGATTCCGGGTTTGTGGTCCAGACTTCAGAAAAACAAAAACAACAGGGACGATGGAATATGAGTGCTGCAAACCCTTCACCAGAGACCATGTCTCTGCCGATCCGGGAAATGCTCGTAGAGTATGTTCAGGGCCGTATGCTGGCTGAGATCATCTATCAGGATGCCAATGGGCAGGTGTGCCTGGTCCACGAAAACATCCGGGATGTTCTGAGCCGTGCCGGCCATGACTTCCTGGTGCTTGGCTCGGGCAAGGTGCTCGGGGTCGAGCACGTGTTCATGATTGACGGCCGGCGGCTAACGAAAGAGTAATTGCCCGGTAATTGCCTGTGCAGGCATCCGGTTCTACGCTGTAAAGGTTGTAAACACTTACCAACAGAGGGATATGGTATGAACAAGCTCACGTTGAGTGCACTTGCTTTAGTTGCAACCTTTGGCCTTGCGGCCTGTAGCTCCGAAAGCGACGAAGGTGCCGATTTTGAGCGGGCTGGCGAGAACGCTGGCGAAATGATGGATGATGCCACCGACGCGGCCGAGGAAGCCTGGGAAGATGCTACCGGCCAGGATGAAAGTGCCTGGGGTGAAATCAAGGAAGGTGCCCAGGACGCAGCGGATGAAATTGGCGAAGGGGCCCGTAACGCGGCCGACAGCATAGGTGAGGCTGCTGATGAAGCCGGCGATGCCATGGAAGAGGGGTATGACGAGCTGGTGCAGTAAGTTATCAATGATAAACCGGGAGCTACTTTGGGAAGTGCAGCTCCTGGTTTGCGTTGCCAGTTGTCAAATATTGTTAACCGTTTTGACTTGATACCGTTTTTGTTCCGTCACAATTCCTCTCCAGACTGTCCTCTCGATTAACGGAGTTCTCCAACCCAACGAGAGAGACGCACCATGTCTAAGTACGAACTTGAGTCTAAGGATTTTGACCCTGATTTCGAACCTGTTGTAAACCATTCAGGGAACACCCCGTTTGCTGAGGTACTGGCTTCCCGCATGCAGCGGCGAACAGTCATGAAGGGCACCATGGGCGCGGCGCTGGCCGGTATTATGGGGGTAGGGCTGGCCGGTTGTGGCAGTGATAGTGATTCCAGCTCTGCTGACACCGACCTCAAGCCGGCTCCCGGCGGTGACGTTGGTGGTAATGTTGATCAACCTGAGATTAACACGGCTCTCGGATTTCAGGCTGTCCCTGTCTCTGGCGCCAATACAGTTGTAGTGCCGGAAGGCTATAAAGCAGAAGCCTTTCTTCCCTGGGGGCAGCCGATTCTCCGCGATCCGGTGACTGGCGAACTACCAGCTTATAAGCCTGATGGCACCAACACGGGTGCGGAGCAGGAGCTTCAGGTGGGTATGCATCACGATGGCATGCACTTCTTCCCGATCGATATGAAGGCTGGTGGCAACAGTTCAGAAGAAGGCTTGCTGGTGATGAACCACGAATACATCAATCAGAGAGCACTTCATGCCGATGGTGCAACCACCAACATTGATGGAACACGACCGGCCGACGAAGTTCGCAAAGAAGTTGCGGCCCACGGGGTTTCAGTTATTCATATCAGAAAAGATACTTCCGGTAAGTGGGATCTGGTAGAAGACAGCAGGTATAACCGCCGGATTACCGGAGCGACGCCCATGGATATCCGTGGCCCCGCTCGCGGCTACCACAAGCTGGTAACAGCCTACAGCCTGAACGGCACCGAGACCCGCGGTACCCTGAACAACTGCGCCATGGGGCCGACACCTTGGGGTACGTATCTGACAGCAGAAGAGAACTGGCACAATTACTTTGCGTTCAACAACGATCTTTCTGAGCGTCCTCGTGAGTATGCCCGGTACCGTATTACCGGTGGATCCAACTATAACTGGTGGAAGGCCGATAATGGCCTGGATCAGTACAAACGGTTCGATATCACGCCAGCAGGCGATTCGGCACAGTCTGACTACCGGAACGAAGCCAACACCTTTGGTTACATGGTAGAGATCGACCCGTTTGCACCGGAAAGCAAGCCACAAAAGCGTACCGCCCTGGGCCGCTTTGGCCACGAAGGGGTCATTTTTGCGGCGCCGAAAGAGGGAGAGCCCGTTGTCTGCTACTCCGGCGACGATGTGGGCTTTGAATACATTTATAAGTTCGTCTCAGCAAAGCCCTACTATTCTGATACGGCTGATGGCTCTCTGCTGGATGAAGGGACCCTGTATGTGGCCCGTTTCAACGAGGATGGAAGCGGTGACTGGCTTCCGCTGTCTATGGCTGATGCTGAGTTTGTGGCGAAGGCCCAGGCGGCGCAGGGGCAGCCGGTTGGTCGAAGCGACATTGTGTTTGATGGCTTTGAGAGTCAGGCGGACTTGTTGGTCAATACCCGGTTGGCGGCGGATATTGCCGGTGCAACGCCTATGGATCGCCCGGAGTGGGGTGCGGTGGATCCGAATACCGGTGAGGTTTATTTTACGCTGACTAACAACTCTGGTCGCACAGAAGATGATATTAATGCGGCTAACCCGATAGTCCGTAATCGCAACGGTCACATTATTCGCTGGCAAGAAGCGGAGAATGATCACACGGCCACCACCTTTGACTGGGATATCTTTGTCTTCGCCGGAGAGCAGGGCACAGAAACCGTGGTTGATGGCGAAGCCGTGGTAACGCTGGACGACACCAACATCTTCAACAGCCCGGATGGCTTGTGGTTTGATTACAACGGTCGCCTGTGGATCCAGACGGATGGCTACAGTAATGATACTTTTGGTAATCAGAAAATGTTGGCGGCAGATCCTCGCACCCGTGAGATCAAGCGTTTCTTCGTGGGCCCCCAGGGCTGTGAAGTCACCGGCGTGGTCACCACTCCGGACAGCAAAACCATGTTCGTCAATATCCAGCACCCACGTGGTAACTGGCCGAATGCCGCAGAGGATCGCCCCCGCGATGCCTGTGTCATCGTAACCCGTGACGACGGCGGCGTAATCGGCGCCTGATTCGGGCGCTCAGAAGCAGGGCAATACCAAAGCCGGCTCCGGATTATCCGGGGCCGGCTTTGCGTTTCTGGCCGCTACTCTATTTGTGGAAAGGTCCGCAAAAACCCCGAGGCCGGCTGCGAAAGCCCTGTGCTAGACTGCGGGAAAGTCCATATCCGGAGTGATCACCTTGGCTGAACCAGAATTCATCCCCGCAAACGCCAACACCAACGAGCGCCAACCGGATTCCGGCCGCAATTTGGCGGTGGTGGTTTATATCCTTCAGGCCCTGTCTTTCTTTCTTGGCGGCGTCACTGGCCTGGTCGGGGTCATCGTCAATTACGTGAAGCTCGATGATGTGCGTGGCAGCTGGGTAGAGAGCCATTTCCGCTGGCAGATCCGCACCTTCTGGATCGGCGTGCTTTGGACGGTGATTGGAATCATCACCACCCCACTGATCATTGGCTGGTTTATCTTGCTGGGGATCTCTATCTGGGTGATCTATCGCATCGTCAAGGGCGCCCTGGCTCTCAACGACGGCAAGACTGTCTGAAACAGGTCACCGGCGGGCTCCCAGAGCCCGCTCTGGCTTTAATCCTCCGTCACTTCCTCCAGCCGCAAGGCGCTGAACATTCCCGCCAGCCCCATCAGGCCCAGCACAATAATGACCGCCACGTCGGAAATCATCGAGATAGCCGCGGTGCAAGCACCCGTAACCAGTAACAGCAGCCCGATCACGGTATTGCTTACCGAGGTGTAGTCGGTGCGCTTGTTACCTCCAGCCATGTCCACCAGGTAGGTTTTCCGGCCAAGGCGTACGCCGGCGTGGGCAATGCTCAACACAAAGAAGGCAGTCGGGTAGAACCAGGCGCCGCCGAAGCCGGGGCCGAAGACAAGGGCGAGCACGCCCACCACCAGGCAAATACCGCTGGCCATGGCGGCACCGCGGATCATCACCCGCCTGCTGGACACATCAGCCGCCCAGCCCCAGAAGCTGGCACTGAGTGAGCTGGCCAGGCTGCTGGCCAGCAGGAAGACGCCCAGCATCCAGCCGATGTCGGATTCTTTCTGGGCCAGCACCACGAAGTAGGGAGAGGCCAGGGCCGAGCACAGCAGCAGGGCCCGGGTAATAACAAAGTTACGGAAGGGCGCGTCGTCCCGCAGCAGGGACAAACTGCGGAACGCTTCAGGCAGGGCGTTGGCGCCCCCGGAGGTCTCGCCCGGGTATTCTTCAACTGCGGCAAACAGAAAACTGGCGATGACCCAGAGGCTGGCAGCCAGCATCAGCAGCAGGGCATAGAAGCCGATAGTGGGTTCGCCCCGGTCCCAGAATAACAGGGCGGTCAGGATGACCGTGGCGGTGCCGCCAATGGTACTGGCCAGGCCGGAAAGCCGGCCCCTGCGGGTTTTAGGGATGCACTTGCCTTGCACGTCTTTCATGGCCACGGAACAGAAGCCCCGGGCCAGGGAGAAAACAATCAGTGCTGCAACAATGCTGCCCCCGGCGGTGTAGCCATCCAGAAACCACACGCTGGCGGCCATGGCCATCACGCTGATTGCCTGGCCGAAGCTGCCTAAGGTCCAGAACCATTTGCGCACGGCTTTACGGCGAACCCAGGCACCAATCACCATCTGTGGCACCATGGAACCGGATTCCCGGATCGGTACCAGCCAGGCCACCAGTGCCGGCGCCCCCACAGCACTCATCAGCCAGGCCAGCACGGTTTTCGGGCTGATCAGAAGGTCACCGAGATTGGTCAGGACATTGCTGACCAGAATCAGGAAAAAGTTCCGGGGCACTTCCCGGCAAGCCGCTTCGGGGATGTCTTTGCAAACCCGGACATCTTCTTCGTTGGCGATCAGGCTGTATAACTGGTCGACGGTTGCTTTGTTCTGGCTGGACAAGGTTGCTCCTCCCGAGGTCAGGTCCGCAAGCATAGCAGGAGAGCCAGCAAGGCTTAACTGCCCGCCGGAGTTGCCTGGGGCTTTCGGCTGGTGCTTAATGGGCACCTGAAAGCAGGAGCCCTATATGCTGAGTTACCTTCACGCCTTCCACGCCGGCAACTTTGCGGATGTACAGAAACATGCCGCATTAACGCTGGCCCTGGCCATGATGCAGGCCAAGAAAACCCCGATTGCCTGTTTTGACACCCATGCCGGGAGCGCCCTTTACGATTTGACCAGTGATCGTGCCCGAAAAACCGCCGAAGCGGACAGCGGTATTCAGCGGCTGTGGCCCTTACGGGACCGCCTGAAGTCTCCGGACTGGCAGCCAATGCTGGACACGCTGGCCAGTTACAATCCGGGGCAGGGTGAGCTGGTTTGCTATCCTGGCTCGCCAGCCTGGCTGGCGGGACTTGCCCGCGAAGTGGATACGGTAACCGCCTTTGAATTACACCCTGCCGAGGGCCAGCAACTGGCTGGCTGGGCCCGGGATGCCGGGGTTCGTGTGGCCCAGCAGGACGGCCTGAAAGGCCTGCTGCAGAAATTACCGCCGCCCCAGCCCCGGCTGCTGACCCTGATTGACCCGTCCTACGAAATCAAGAGCGATTACACGGCAGTGGCTGAAACTCTCACCAAGGCATGGAAAAAGTGCCGCCATGGGGTCTATCTTGTCTGGTATCCGATACTGACCAGCGGGTTACAGCAACAGCTGGTGTCAGCCCTTGAAGGCGGTGCAGTGCGCAAGGTTCTGCGCAGTGAAGTGATGCTGGAAAACCCGCCGGAGCGGGGTATGGTTGGCTCAGGTATGCTGGTGGTGAATCCGCCCTGGGGCTTTGAGCAACGCTTTGCGGCCATGATGGACGAGCTGCAGGGTGACACCGGATTAGGGTGGTCGTCTTCGGTCACCTGGCTGGTTCCCGAATAATCTGGCTGGAGTAGCGTTTTTGACATCCGAGACAGATCAGGAAAACCCCGGAAACCTCTGTGCAGAAGACGTTACGCAGTGGCTTCAGGGATATCCTGCAGCAATTGCGGGCTAACGGTAATGACGGTACCGATAACCTGATGTGTGTGGCAGAGGTTTATCTTGACCCGAACCACAACGTGGCGCGGATGCAGTCGCTGTTTCGTGACACCATCTATGCCAGCCCGCTTACCAAGACCCACCAGCCGGTGGTGCTGCACTGAACGAAAAAGCCCCGCGAAGGCGGGGCAACTGACGAACCGGATGCGGGTTTGCTTACATCAGGGCATCAACACGGTTACGAACTTTCGGCTCGCTGCTGTAGGCGGTTGCGATGGAGTTGTAGGTGGGGATGTCGATACCGACCTCCTCAATCACGGAAACCATCTTGTCGTTGGCTTCCATCTGCAACTCCTGGGCTTTCTCCTGGGAGTCTGCCGCTTCGATTTTCTGGATGTACTCTTCACGCACTTCCATCACACCCTCCTGGGCTTCGATGAAGTCTTTCAACTGGGCATCGCTGAAGTTGGTGTCCTGGGTGCCTGCTGCGGCCGGGTCAGAATAGCCGGAACCCTGGGTCTGCTGGGCTGCCGGATCTTGCTGGCTTTGCTGCGCCATGGCTGGTGCGGCCGCCAGTAGTGCCAGGGATGCGGTTACAGATACGAGTAGCTTGTTCATAGGTCATGCTCCTTTCGCTCTAACGGGTCGGGGGAAGAGTGTGGTGTTCCCCGATTTCAGTGAATGACGTTCAGGGCTTTGCAGTCCCCGTGCCAACTTTCCCGAAATCATTAATGTCTTTTAAATCAGTCGGTTATGATTTTTCTTGCATTACCGCTCCGCAATCTGGGTTGTGGCAAAATGCCACATGTGTCAAAAATGGTGTGACACTCTTGCGAAGGACAGGTTTATGGTTTCCCTTGGCCGGCGCTTCCGGAATTTGTTCCGCTCCCTGCAGCTGACTTTGGTGCTGAGTATCGTTGTGCCCCTGTTGTTATTCAGTGGTATCGCCATCTACATCGGACTGGGGGCGGTGGAGCGGGCCCTGAATGACCGGCTCAGGGAAGATCTCGAACTGGTTGCCCGCGCCGTCACCGGGCCGGTTGCTAATGCCTTGTCCCAGGGTGACGAGCTGGTGTTGGGAGAGTCGCTGAAATCCATTTTCCAGATCGGCCGCATTTCCGGGGCCTCAGTGTTTGATGGTGCCGGTAATCGGGTGGCCAGCCTGGGGGTGGCGGATGCCGATGTCACCAACAGCGCCAGTGCGGAGAAGGTGATCACCAGCGGGGAGCTGGGGGGAGCCTTCCGCCGGGTCGACGGCGAATCGGTGTTTTCCCAATTCACCCCGCTGGTGGGCGAGGACGGCCGTATACAGGGGCTGCTCCAAGTAACCCGTCAGCGCAGTGATTTTCACGACCTTGTTGCCGAGTCCCGCTGGTGGGCAGTGAGTATCTGGTCGGCCTTGTCGGCCATCATCATCCTGGTGGTTGTACTCGGCCATTACCGGACCGTTGGCCGGCATGTGAACCGTTTGCTGGAAAACATGGCAGGCCTTGCGCCCGGCCAATGGGTATTGGCGGTGCCACCGTCCGGCCCACGGGAGCTGCGCCAGATACACAAAGGCATTCTGGAACTGGGCCGACGGATGGCGGGCGCGGAATCGGAAATCGAGGGTCGTATTGCCCGGGAACGGGCGCTGGCGGAGCAGCTGGAGTACCAGGAAAAGGTCGCGATGATTGGCCGGGTTGCCGGCGGGGTGGCCCACGAGCTGGGCGCGCCGCTGAATGTGATTCAGGGCAGGGCCCGAATCCTTGCCCGCTCGGGCTTGCCGGAAGACCAGCAACGCCACCTGACCGATATTGAACACCAGGTCAGCCGTATGACGGCCATTATCCAGCAACTGTTGGATTGTTTTCGGCATGTACCCGATTCCCGCCGGCCGCTGGATTTGTCTCTGGTGCTTGCGGATGTGATGCAGCGGGTGGCAGAAGATAACCGCTGTGCAGCCAGAACCCTGGAAACCGAAGGCCTGGATGCGGCTATGCCGGTACGGGCGGAGCCTTTGCGGGTGGGGCTGGCCTGCCTGAATGTGATACGCAACGCCTGCCAGTCCGCCCGCTCACGGTTGCGGGTGTCTGCCCACGATGCCGGCGACTGCTGGGAAGTGCGGGTGGAAGACGATGGCCCCGGCATTCCGGAGCCTCAGCGGGCGCAGATTTTTGAGCCCTTCTACAGCACCCGGGCCGCCGGTGAAGGTACGGGGCTGGGACTGGCGGTGGTCAGTAGTGTGCTGAAGGAACACGGAGGCCGGGTGGATGTAGGCAGCTGTGATCTGGGTGGCTGCCGCATGAGCCTGTATTTCCCCAAGGAGTCCGAATGATGTCTGCAACAGCTGCCACCATTATGCTGGTGGAAGATGATCCCAGCCTGGGCCAGCTCCTGGCGGAGGAGCTGGAAATGGATGGCTATGCCGTTGTGCGAGCTGCCACGGTGCAAGAGGCCCGCAGGCTGTTGCAGGCGCAGCGGCCGGCCCTGATTGTGTCGGACCTTCGGTTGCCGGATGGTGACGGCATGCAGGTGCTGGCCTTTCAGCAGGCGGAGCACCCCGGCATTCCCTTTATTGTGATCACCGCCTTTGGCACCGTGGATCAGGCGGTCGAGGCTTTGCAGGCGGGGGCGGATGATTTCCTGACCAAGCCTTTGTCGACTGATCACCTGCGGCTGAAAATCAAACGGTTGCTGGCACAGGCCGATGTGAACCGGCAACTGGCAGAAATCCAGTCCCGCCAGTATGGCGAGCAGAATATGGGGCTGGTGGGTGACAGCCCGGCCATGGAACGCCTGCGGGGAGAAATTCGCCAGGTGGCCCGCAGTCAGGCGGCGGTGCTTATTAACGGTGAGAGCGGCACCGGTAAAGAGCTGGTAGCCCGTGCCATTCACAATCAGAGTGACCGGGCGGACAGTGCGTTCCTGGCGGTGAACTGCGCCGGCATTCCGCCAGACCTGATGGAAAGCGAGTTTTTCGGCCATGAAGCCGGTGCCTTTACCGGTGCCCGGCAGGCCCGCAAAGGCCTGTTCGCCGAAGCCAGTGGTGGTACCTTGCTGCTGGACGAGATCGGTGAAATGCCGCTGTCACTGCAAGCCAAGCTGCTGCGGGTGCTGCAGGAAGGCGCCATCAAGCCGGTCGGGGCGGATCACGAAGAAACCGTGGATGTGCGTATACTGGCGGCGACCCATGTGAACCTGATGAAAGCCGTTGAAGACGGGCTGTTCCGGGAAGACCTTTACTACCGGCTCGAAACCCTGTCTTTGCCGGTGCCACCCTTGCGGGAGCGGGGTGAAGATGTGGAATTGCTGGCCATGCACTTTCTGAAAGAAGCCTGTCGGCGCCATAATCGCGGGTTCATCAAGTTCAGTGAAGTCACCCTGCGGGTGCTCAGGGACTATCCGTTCCCTGGTAATGTCAGGGAGCTTTCCAGTGCCATCGAGCGGGCAGTAACCTTCTGTGATGGCGACACCATTCAACCGGAGCATCTGCCCGAGCGCATCCGCAAGCGCCAGAGTTCGCTGCAGGCACCCCAGGTTGATCTTGCGCCGGCTAACATTCCGGAATGGCCCACACTGGAAGCCCTGCAGCAGGACTACGTGCGCAAAGTCATGGCAGCGGTTGATGGCAACAAACGCCGTGCTGCCCAGATACTCGGTATCAACCGGCGAACACTCTATCGCTGGCTGGACTCGTCCCCGGAGCAGAACGGATGACAAATCAGAAGCAGGCCATGCTGTACGGCCTGGCCACGGTATTGCTCTGGTCCACGGTGGCTACAGCGTTCAAGCTGGCTCTGGCAGACCTGGCGCCGGTACAAATGCTGCTGGTGGCCTGTTCAGCCTCCATCGTGGTGATGGGGCTGGCGCTGGTGATCATGGGCCGGTGGCAGCAGGTGTTCCAGCTTTCCCGCCGTCAGTACCTTCAGTCCATCGGTATGGGGCTGATCAATCCCTGCTTGTATTATTTCCTGTTGTTCGGCGCCTTTGACCGGTTGCCGGCCCAGGAGGCCCAGCCCCTGAACTACACCTGGGCGCTGGTGCTGGCGTATCTGTCTGTGCCGTTCCTGGGCCAGAAGCTGCGCCGTATCGATATCCTGGCCGGGCTGGTGTGCTATGCCGGGGTAGTGGTGATTGCCACTCGCGGGGCGGTTACCTCTCTGAGTTTTTCAGACCCGCTGGGGGTCTCCCTGGCACTGGGCAGTACGGTGGTCTGGGCGTCTTACTGGATTATTGCCACCCGGGACACCCGTGACCCTGTAGTTGGCCTGTTCCTGAATTTCCTGTTTGGCCTGCCGGTGATCGCCCTGGTGTGCTGGTATACCGTCGGGCTGGAATTTCCTTTGGGTGGCTCGCTGGCAGCGGCCCTGTACGTGGGGGTGTTCGAGATGGGGATTGCCTTTGTGCTCTGGTCCCA
>CAYUNQ010000050.1:0-10581 GCA_964446185.1 uncultured Marinobacter sp.
AGAGCTGAGTTGCCCGGTGGTGGCGCTTTCGCAGCTCAACCGGAGTCTCGAGCAGCGCCCGAACAAACGCCCGATCAACTCGGATCTGCGGGAATCCGGCGCAATCGAGCAGGACGCAGACGTGATCATGTTTGTATACCGCGACGAGGTATACAACGAAGACACCCAGGACAAGGGTATTGCCGAGATCATCATCGGTAAGCAGCGGAACGGTCCTATCGGAACCATCCGGTTGGCGTTTATCGGCAAGTACACGAAATTCGAGGACCTGGCGCACGGGGACTACGGTGATTACGGTGATGATTACTGATGCCACGCGCCACCGTCGCTTACATTGACCTTGAGGCGCTCAGGTTCAACTATCGGCAGGCACAGCAAATGGCCGGTAACGCCCGGGCCATGGCCGTGGTCAAGGCCGATGGTTATGGCCACGGCATTCAGGCGGTAGCCGGTGCGCTGGCCGGGCAGGCAGAGAAATACGCGGTGGCCTGCATTGAGGAGGCCGAGGCAATCCGGGATGCGGCCTTGCCGCAGCCTGTTGTGATGCTGCAAGGGGTGCATGAGCCCGCAGATATGGCCCGCTGCGCGGCGATGGGGTTTGAGCCGGTTCTGCACTGCAGCGAGCAGCTGAAGTGGCTTGCAGGCGGCCCGGTACCGGCGTTCTGGGTGAAAGTGAACACCGGTATGAACCGCCTTGGTTTTCGCCCCCATGAGCTGCCTGACGTGGTGGCAGGCCTGGAACCCATTGCCGCCAGAAGCCAGTTGCAGGGGTTTGTAACCCACTTTGCCAGTGCTGACGACCTGGCGAGCGATGTCACCGGACAACAGACCCGTTGTTTCGACGAGGCGGTGGCCCCGTGGCCGGAGCTGATGCGCAGCATTGGTAACTCGGCGGCCCATTACCGGCCAGGCCAGCCACTCTACGAATGGAGCCGCCCGGGTATCATGCTGTACGGGGCTTCGCCGATGATCGGAAAGACCGGCCTGGAGTTGGGGCTGAAACCGGTGATGACCCTGCAGGCGCCGCTGATAGCCACCCGGACCGTGCGTGCGGGCGACGCCGTAGGCTATGGTGGCACCTGGGTTGCCGAACAGGACACCCGCATGGGCATGGTGGCGATCGGCTACGGTGACGGTTATCCGCGCCATGCCGGTACCGGCACGCCGGCAGCGATCAATGGCCAGCGTATCCGCCTGCTGGGCCGGGTTTCCATGGATATGCTGGCGGTGGATCTGGGCAATGCGCCCCAGGCCAGGGAAGGGGATATGGTGGAGCTGTGGGGGGCTTCGGTCAGTGTCGACGAAGTGGCCGCCTGTGCCGGCACCATCGGTTATGAGTTGCTCACCGGTGTGTCGGCCAGGGTACCGCGGGTCTGCCGGTAACCGGAAGACCCGCTCCGACAGTTTTAATGGCCGTCCGGCTCGTGGATGATTTCTTCGATAAAATCGAGAATGGCCGCCAGGCTCCGGTCATCCAGTTTTTTCAGCACCTTGTGAATGACCATCTTGCTGCCTTTGAGCATGCTGCCGATGCCCATTTTGGCCATGCCCATCATCATGCTGCCAGCGTTCAGGCGGCGCAGGGGTTCGATAAAGAAGAAGTCCAGCCCGGCCTCGGTCAGTTCGTTAATCAGGTTGAACAATTGTTCGACCGCCTGCTTGTCGGCCTTGCCGCGCCCTTTGAGCTCGCTTACTGTGTACAGTGCGCGGGTACGGAGTTCATCGGGAATAGGGGCAACAATATGGCTCTGTTGTTTCAGCATAGGGTTTCCTGTTGTTGTATGCTCGCAAGTGAGACTTCAGTTAACACCGGCGTTCCAGGCTGCATGACCTGTTTCGTTGCATAGTGCAGCAACCACCTGCTCCGGCCATTGGCCTGAGTGGTTCCTGAAAGACGTCATATCAGTGATATTCCGGAGGCATTGATTCCGCGTGCATGTACTCGTTGTTCATGATTACAGCCCCTTGGGGAAAGTGCTTCTGGAGCGCTTGCGCAATACCCATCTGCGGGTGAGTCCGCTGCTGGTCAGCGACCCCGCCAATGCCGACCTGAAAGCGCTGGAGAGCTGGATCCCCGAGGATGCAGACCTGATCGTGAACGCGCTCTGGCTGACGGATCCGGAAAAAGCGGAAGCCAACCGGGAAGCGGCCCATGAGGTGGCTTTTTCATTGCCGCTGTGCCTGGCCGAACATGCCCGGGACCGGGGTATGGCGCTGCTTCAGTTGTCGTCCTGCTATGTTTTTGACGGGCGCAAACAGGGGGCTTACATTGCCTCCAACCCGGGCCAGCCGATCAACGAGCTGGGTCGTTGGCAATGGGAGTGTGAACAGGCGCTGCGCACGTTGCTGCCCAGGCACATCCTGCTGCGCACCGGCTGGAGCCTTGGCCGTTTTGTACGCAAGCTTTATGAAAGTACCGGCAGTTCCGATGCGATTCCGTTACCAGGTCGCTGTCAGGGGCAGCCGGTTGCGGTGCATGACCTGGCGCGGGTGATAGCTGCCATAGTGCTGCAGCTGGACTGCGGCGCGGAAGTCTGGGGTACTTATCAGTATGCTGGCGCGGAAGAGGTCAATCTCTACGAGCTGGGCCTGGCCATAGCTGGCATGCCGGGCATTCCGGAAGATATCAAGGTAGTAGACGAGTTGCCGGACTGGGGCCACCTGGAGCCGGTGAATACCACCATGGTGTGCACGAAGATCAAGAATACGTTCGGGGTTAAACCTTTGCCGTGGCGAACATGGCTAAATGAAGAAGTGGCCATGACCAAGGAAGTGAGCCCCAAGCCAGAGAAGATCGAACCGGCCGGCCCTTAGCCTTCCGGTTCTCGGTCTTACTGGCAGCCCTGACGGACAGAGTCGCGGGTGACCAGCTGCAGGGCTTCAACGTCCAGCAGTTCTACTTCCCGGCCACGGGCACGGATGATGCCCTGGTTCTGGAACCGGGTGAACACCCGGCTGACGGTTTCTACTGCCAGCCCGAGGAAATTGGCAATGTCGTTCCGAGCCATGGGCAGGCTGAAGTTGGTGTGCGACATGCGCCGGCGGCGGAAGCGGCTGGACAGTGACAGCAGCAGGGCGGCAATGCGCTCTTCTGCGGTGTTCTTGCTCAGCAGCATGGCCAGTTGGTGGCTGTTCTGGATTTCCTGACTCATCAGGTGGTACATGTGGTGCTGCAGTTCCGGCAGTTTGCCGGTGAGCTCGGCCAGCTTGTCGATCGGAAACTCGCACACGCTGGTGCGCTCCAGTGCCTTGGCGGTACAGGCGTAGCTTTCGCTGCTCATGCTGTCGAGCCCTACCAGTTCGCCCGGCATAAAGAACCCGGTCACCTGCTCATCGCCACCTTCGGTAATGATCGAAGTTTTCACCGAGCCACTCTTCACCGCAAAGCAGGAACGCATTGGCGTGCTCTGATCGAAGATATGTTCGCCCCGGTTGTAGATCCTGCCCTGCTGGACGATATCTTCCAGCCGATCGAGGTCGTTCGCCTCAATGGCAAGGGGGAGGCAAAGGTTGCTCAGGCTGCACTGCTGGCAGGATGCCTTGAGCGGAGACACTTGGTGGAGATGTATTGCCTGGGCCATAGTCGATAAACCATCCGGGTTGATCCAAATCAAGCATAGCAGAATGGTAGCCTGATATGTAAGTCTTGAGCAGCGACTGATCGACTCAGCGCTTCTTTCGTTTGCGCTGTTCGGCTTTGAGGGCTTTTTCCTTCGCTTCCTGCTCTTCCTTGATACGCGCTTCTGCCAGTTCCCGTTCAACCATGTCAGGTGTTTCCAGGGAAATCTGCCCCAGTGTGCCGGCCCGGAATTCGTTCAACAATACCTCGGAAACCTTGTGCAGGTCGGGCACGCCGCCCCGGCCGAGGAACCGGCGTTTTTCGGCAATCGCGTCCATCAGCGCCAGGCCGTCCTGTGGCTTCTGATCCAGGCCATAGCGGGCCATGACCAGCTCCGGGTAGGCCTGCACCAGGTAGTCGGCTTCGAACATCGCGATATCTTCAAAATCCAGCACCGCGCTGCGGATGGCGCCGGTGACCGCCAGCCGGTAGCCGCACTGCTCCGGTGACAGCTTGGGCCAGAGAAACCCCGGGGTGTCGTAAAGCAGTACGTTCTCCGGTAGTTTGATGGCCTGCTGGGCCCGGGTCACTGCCGGCTCGTTTCCGGTTTTGGCCGCAGGGCGCCCGGCCAGGGTGTTGATCAGTGTGGACTTGCCCACGTTGGGGATGCCCAGAATCATCACCCGCAGGGCACTTTTCTCCCGGTTGTGGTTCGGGGTCATTTCTTCGGCGAGCTTCAGGATGCCCAGGGCTTCCTGGCGCTGGTTGTGGGTAAGGGTGATGGCCCGAACACCGCGCTCCTTTTCAATCCAGGCAAGCCACTGCTCTGTGATGGCCGGATCGGCCAAGTCGCGCTTGTTGAGCACTTTAATCAACGGAGTATCGCCGCGCAGGGAGGGCACCAGCGGGTTTTCGCTGCTGAACGGGATTCTGGCGTCTACCACCTCGATGATCAGGTCCATCTGGGGCATGACTTTTTTGATCTCCTTGCGAGCCTTGTGCATGTGCCCGGGAAACCAGTTAATCGCCATCAGTGTTGCTCCGCATGTTTGCTTAAAGGCGCCATTATGCAGTGGAATGACCAAACTTTCACATTTATCAGAAGCCCCGTGAGGTCTGGGCTGGCAGGTGGTTTCTGTGTGCTGTGTACAGAAAGACGGGATATCGGGGTGAAATCCGGTGGGTGAATGTTTTAGGGTGTAGGTCCTTAAACGCAAAGCCAAATAGCGGCGGCTTCAACAATGGCCGTCTTCGATGGAGAGAATTATGCAGCAAGTTGTGAAATTTATCGGTTCTGCCCTGATCGCTCTGAGCCTGTCGGCCACCGCATTTGCCCAGCAGCCCGGCCAGCCGGACCAGGTTGCCCAGCTTGCAGAAATGGTAGGGCTGTCTGACGACCAGCAGAGCGAGATCCGCGGCATTATCGACGAGATGCAGGGCCAGATTGGCGAACTGAGCCAGAATGCCCGGAGCTTGCAGCAGAACCTGCAGAGTGAAATCAAACCGGATTACAGTGAGTCTGCTATTCGCGACAAGGCTGAAGAGCTGGGTGACGTGACCGGTGAAATTGCCGCGCTATCCGCACTGATGCAAGCGAAAGTGGATGCCGTTTTCACTGAGGAGCAGCGCGCAGAGCTGGATCGCCAGATGCAGGAGATGCAGCGTCAGATGCAGCAGCAGCGCCAGATGATGCAGCCGGGCCAGTAAACCCGCCTGTTGCGACACCGCCCGCGCCTGCCGATGCTGCAGGTGCGGGTTGTATCTCCATCCTATACTTGTCGTAATGCTCGAAGGGGTCGTTAAGAAGCCCTGTAAAACTCACTCATAACATGGATGGACCCTATGGCTTCCGAAACGAAAGCTATCCGTTCCACGATTCTTGTGCCGGTCTTTATTCCGGCCGTTGTTGTTGCGCTGTTGCTGGTGATCGGAACCATCAGCAATCCTGAGCTGGCAGGGGAGGCGTTCAGCGCAACCCTGACCTGGATCACCGAAACCTTCGGCTGGTTCTACATGCTGTCTGTTGCCATCTTCCTGGTGTTTATTGTCGCTGTAGGGGCATCCAAGTGGGGCAACATCAAACTGGGGCCGGATCACGCAGAAGCCCAGTACTCCTTCCCTGAATGGTTTGCCATGCTGTTCTCGGCAGGCTACGGCATTGCGCTGCTGTTCTTTGGCGTGGCTGAACCTGTATTGCATTACGCCACACCGCCCGCTGGCGCGGCTGAAACGGTAGACGCTGCGAAACAGGCCATGCAGATTGCCTTCTTCCACTGGGGTTTCCATATCTGGGCTATCTACGGCCTGGTAGGCCTGGTACTGGCTTACTTTGCCTTCCGCCATGGTTTGCCGCTGTCTATTCGCTCTGCGCTCTACCCCCTGATCGGTGAGAGAATCTATGGCCCTATCGGTCATGCCGTCGATGTGTTCGCCATTCTGGGTACCATGTTCGGTATCGCCACCACGCTGGGCCTGTCGGTTACCCAGATCAACGCGGGTATCAACTATCTCTGGCCGGAGGTTCCGATCAGTACCACGGTGCAGATCATCGCGATTGCGGTGATCACCGCAGCAGCTACCGTATCGGTGGTGGCGGGTATGGATAAAGGGGTGAAGCGCCTGTCCATTCTCAACATGGTACTGGCGGTCTCCCTGATGCTGTTTGTGTTTGTAGTCGGGCCTACCATCCACATCCTGGAGACCTTCCTGCAGAACACCGGCAGCTACCTGAGCGGTATTGTCGAGCGCACCTTCAACCTGCAGGCCTACACCCGCAGCGACTGGATCGGTAACTGGACACTGTTTATCTTCGGCTGGACCATTGCCTGGGCGCCGTTCGTCGGCATGTTTATCGCCAAGATCAGCCGCGGCCGGACCATCCGCCAGTTTGTGTTCGGTGTCATGCTGGTGCCATCGGTGTTCACCTTCCTGTGGTTCTCTGTGTTTGGCGACACCGCCCTGAACCTGATCATGAACCAGGGTCTCGATACGCTGATTGCCGATGTACAGGCAGACCACGCGGTTGCCCTGTTCAAACTGTTCGATGTGCTGCCCTGGTCCTTCTTTATATCACTGCTGACGGTGTTGCTGATCATCACCTTCTTTGTGACGTCGTCTGACTCCGGCTCTCTGGTTATCGATTCCCTGGCCTCTGGTGGTGTGATCAATACCCCGGCCTGGCAGCGGGTGTTCTGGGCAGTGCTGGAAGGGACCATTGCGGCCGTGCTGTTGCTGGCAGGCGGGCTCAGTGCCTTGCAGACCATGACCATTGCCAGCGCCTTGCCGTTTGCCATCATCATGCTGATTGCAGCGGTCGGTATGTGGCGGGCCCTGGTGATTGAAGGGCATCGTGAAACCAGCTTGCAGGGCCATATGGCCGGTAGCCGGCACATGACGACCTCCCAGTGGAAACACCGGTTGGCGGCAATTGTGGAGTTCCCGGGCAAGCATGAAGTGGAAATGTTCATCAAGAGCACGGTGATGAACGCCATGCGCGAGGTGGAGAGCGAGCTGAAGGGGCGGGGCTGGGATGCCTTTGCCGAATATGATGCCGAAAATGAGCGGTCACACTTGCAGGTGCACCGTGAGCATCATGTGGATTTCCTTTACGACATACGCCTGACCGAGCATGCCATGCCCGGCTTTGTCTACGGTGAACTGAAACGTGATCCGGACAAGCCCGAGGTTTACTACCGTGCAGAGGTGTACTTACGCCGTGGCGGTCGTTCCTACGATATCTTTGGTTATGACGAGAACGATATCATCAAGGATATCCTGGACCAGTTCGAGAACTACCTGCACTTCCTGGATATCTCGCCGGGTAAGCTGCCGTGGCACATGGACGAGCACGATGAAATGATCAACACTCAGGACGACCCGGAGCCGGGCAAAGCCTGATCCGGTAACCGAAAAACCCCGCCCGAGCCGTGCTCCGGCGGGGTTTTTTGTTATGGGGCGGGAAAGGCTTGAGCAGAGCAATTAGCCCGGGAATCTGTGACCGGATCAGTCGACGGCTTTCACCGGGATCTGCATGGCGTTGGAGGCGGGCACTTCCGGCACGGCCAGCCCCAGGTTGTTCTTGTCGAACACCCGGTCGGCGCGGTAGCTGGAGCGCACCATCGGGCCGGAGGGCACTTCCATAAAGCCCTTTTCCAGGCCAATTTCACGGTAGCGGTTGAACTCTTCCGGGGTTACATAGCGCTCAACCGGCAAGTGGTTCGGGGTGGGGCGCAGGTATTGGCCGATGGTGAGGATGTCGACGCCGATCGCGCGCAGGTCATCCATGGTTTCCAGGATTTCTTCGTCGGTTTCACCCAGGCCGACCATCAGGCTGGTCTTGGTGAGAACGTCTGGCCGGTGTTTCTTGGCGTGGGCCAGTACGCTCAGGGTTTTCTCGTAACCGGCGCGAGGGTCGCGCACACGGCTGGTCAGGCGCTTGACGGTTTCGACGTTCTGGGCGAACACGTCCAGGCCGGAATCCACCACTTTTTCCACATCGCTCATCACCGCATCAAAGTCCGGGGTCAGGGCCTCAACGGCCACTTCCGGGGTGCGCTGTTTGATGGCGGACACGCAGGCGGCGTAGTGAGCGGCGCCGCCGTCGTCGAGATCATCCCGGTCTACTGAGGTCAGCACGATGTAACGCAGGCCCATCAGCTCAACAGACTTGGCGGTGTTCTCCGGCTCTTCCGGGTCCAGCCAGCCTTTCGGGTTGCCGGTATCCACTGCGCAGAATTTGCAGGCGCGGGTGCACACAGAACCCATCACCATGATGGTGGCCGTGCCGTTGGTCCAGCACTCACCGATGTTGGGACAGTGGGATTCCTGGCACACGGTGCTCAGGCGGTGTTCGGTTACATTGCGGCGCACCGCGTCATAGCGCTCGCCACCGGGCATGCGCGCCCGCAGCCATTTCGGCTTGCGCTCCAGGGGCTTGTCTTCCGTGTTTGAAGAGGAGCGTTTTACGCCGTCCTTGATGGCGGAAAAGCCGTGTTCGTTACGGAATTTGGAACCACTGGTAATGCGGGGCTTTGCGCTGTCGCTCATGGGGCCGGAAACTCTCGGGTCAACGTAGGGAGAACCTTAAAGAGTAATCCTGCAGCAGGGCAGTTACAAGGCGGGTAGGGGGAATCACGGGGTAACCGGGCACGACTTTGGTCGTACCCGGTTGATCAATATCAGGCCTGGGATTTGTCCAGAGCCTGGGTGATGTCGGCGATGATGTCGTCGGCGTCTTCAATGCCGATGGACAGTCGCACCAGGTCTTCGCTTACACCGGCACTCTTCAGCTCGTCGGCGTTGAGCTGGCGGTGGGTGGTGGTGGCCGGGTGACAAGCCAGGGACTTGGCGTCGCCAATGTTCACCAGGCGCAGGATCAGGTCCAGCGCATCGATGAACTTGGCGCCGGCCTCGCGGCCACCCTTGATGCCGAAGCTGAGAATGCCGGAGGCCTTGCCGCCACAGATCTTGTCGCAGGTGGCTTTGTAGGGGCTGTTGGCCAGGCCGGCGTAGTTCACCCACTCCACGGCCGGGTGATCCTGCAGGAACTGGGCTACCTTCTGGGCGTTGTCGCAGTGGCGCTCCATGCGCAGGGCCAGGGTTTCCAGCCCCTGCATGATCAGGAACGAGTTGAACGGCGACAGGGCAGAGCCGGTGTTGCGCAGCGGCACCACGCGGCAGCGGCCGATGAAGGCAGCTTCGCCCAGGGCTTCGGTGTAGACCACGCCGTGGTAGGACGGGTCTGGCTGGTTCATCATCGGGAACTTGTCGGCACTGGCCTTCCAGTCGAACTTGCCGGAATCCACCACGATACCCGCCACCGTGGTGCCATGGCCGCCAATGTACTTGGTCAGGGAATGAACCACGATATCCGCGCCGTGCTCGAACGGACGGCACAGGAAGGGCGTGGCCACGGTGTTATCGACAATCAGCGGAATGCCGTGTTTGTGGGCAATCTCGGCCCACTTCTGGATATCCACCACATTACCGGCCGGGTTGCCGATAGACTCGCAGAACAGGGCGCGGGTCTGGTCATCGATGGCGTTCTCAACGGCCTCGAAATCATCATGAGGCACCATCTTGCACTCGATACCCTGGTTGGGCAGGGAGTGGGCAAACAGGTTGTAGGTGCCGCCATAGAGCTGGCCGGTGCTGACGATATTGTTGCCCACCTTGCAGATGGTCTGCAGGGCATAGGTGATGGCTGCCATGCCGGAGGCCACGGCCAGGGCACCGATACCGCCTTCCAGCGCGGCCACGCGCTCCTCCAGAACCGCGTTGGTGGGGTTCATTATGCGGGTATAGATGTTGCCCTGAACCTTCAGGTCAAACAGATCGGCACCGTGCTGGGTGTCGTCGAAGGTGTAAGACGTGGTCTGGTAGATGGGGGTGGTGGCGGCCTTGGTGGTCGGGTCGCTCTTGAAGCCGGCGTGCAGCGCGAGAGTTGCTGGTTTCATCACAACGTTCCTTGCTGGTGGATTGTTCGTTATTGGTTTAAGGCACCGAGTATGCCACAGGCGCTCGGGCTTCGGCACAGTTCCAGAGGTTATACCGGTATAAGAGAGCGTGTGGATTCAGTTCAGGGCTCCGTACACCAGTGCCCGGAGGTCCTGTCGGATGGCGTAGGAGGACGATGGCATCAGCTGGGTCATGAAGATCACCACCATGTCTTCCACTGGGTCGACAAAGAAGCTGGTGCTGGCCAGCCCGCCCCAGCCGAATTCGCCTTCTGAGCCGATGGTAGCGGACTTGGCAACGTCGGTTTTCACCGAGAATCCCAGCCCGAAGCCGCTGCCGGCATAAGGTGTTTCGCTGAAGCCGCCAATCGAGAGCGCGGGCAGGTCCTTGCCGCCAGGCAGGTGGTTCAGGCGCATGAATTCCAGGGTTTTGCGCCCGATGATGCGCTGGCCCTGATACGCTCCACCCTGGCAGAGGGCCTGGGCGAACCTGAAATAGTCATCAATGGTGGACACCAGTCCACCTCCGCCAGACAGGAACTTTGGCTCCTTCAGGTAGCGGGAGCG
>CAYUNQ010000050.1:10591-13837 GCA_964446185.1 uncultured Marinobacter sp.
TGCTCCTGCTGGTCCGGCCGCACCTGAAAGCCGGTGTCTGCCATGCCCAGTGGTTCGAAAATGTGCTCACGGAAATACGCATCCAGCGGCTTTCCGGACAGCAGTTCAACCAGATAGCCCAGTACATCGGTGGATACGGAATAGTTCCACGCGGTGCCTGGTGAGAACTCCAGTGGCAGCTCTGCAAGCCGGTTCACCAGCTTGTCCAGGGTCAGGATAGAGCTGCCATCCAGCTTCAGCTGGCGGTAGGCCGCATCCACTTCCGTTCTTTCAGTGAAACCGTAGGTCAGCCCTGAGGTGTGGGTCATCAGGTCCCGGATGGTCATGGTGGTGGTTGCCGGCCCGGTTTCGAAATCCGGGTAGCGGCCACCCTTGTACACCCGCAGGTTCCGCCAGGAGGGAATGTATTTGTGCACCGGGTCATTGAGCAGGAACTTGCCCTGTTCATACAGCTGCATCATGGCGATGGAGGTGATGGGCTTGGTCATGGAGTAGATGCGGAACAGCGTATCCCGCTCCATGGGCAGGTTGCGTTCGACATCTCTCAGGCCCTGGGCTTCACACCAAAGAACCTTGCCATGCCGGGCCACCAGCGTGACCGCCCCCGGAATCTTGCCGGGTTGAATGTAGTTCTGGTCAAAGTGGCGGGTAATACGCTTCAGGCGATCCAGGGAAACGCCGGAGGTGATTGATTCCTGCATGGCAGCGGGCAGCCTTTTGTTCGGTTTAACGGATCTGGTTGGCAGATGCCGGGCCGGCATCGTTATAGGGAAACACGGTATCGTAGCACCAGGTGAACACAAAGGCGTAAACCAGGTAAAACACCACAAAGGCGATATCCACGATCAGCGCCTCCAGCAAGCCGATGTCGAGCCACCAGGCGATCACAGGCAGGAACGCCAGCATCAGCCCGAACTCGAAACTGATGGCATGCAGGAAGCGCAGCTTGAGCGTTTTGCGCGTAGTGCCGGTGAAACGCTTCAGGCCGTGATCAAACAACAGGTTGAAGACATAGTTCCACAGGGTGGCCATGGTGGCGCCGATGGCAGCGAGTACACTGGTTTCCCCAAGATCCAGGCCAAAGACAAAGGCGGCCAGGGGAGTTGATATGAGCAGGCCTATCACTTCAAAGGAAATGGCCTGGCGGATTCGGTCTTTTGTGGTTCGCATAGCGTTGGGAGTAACGTAGGCGGGTCGTCCCGCGTTCTGTTCCCGGGAAGGGTGGGGTCGTCCCCAGAACTGAAAAAGCCCGGTTCTTTCGAACCGGGCTTTCAGAATACTGGTAGCAAGGGGCGGAGTCGAACCGCCGACCCCAGCATTATGAGTGCTGTGCTCTAACCAACTGAGCTACCTTGCCATTTCGCTTCAGGGCATGCCCCAAACGAGGCGCGTATTTTCGGTATTTGAGCTCAGGGTGTCAAGACCTTGAGCTCAAAATTCCGGAAAAATTACACGTTGAACCGGAAATGGATAACGTCGCCATCTTTGACGATGTATTCCTTGCCTTCCAAACGCCACTTGCCGGCATCCTTGGCGCCGGCTTCGCCGTTGTATTGTACGAAATCGTCATAGCCGATAACTTCGGCGCGGATGAATCCCCGCTCGAAATCGGTGTGAATTACGGCGGCGGCCTGGGGGGCAGTGGCGCCGATTTTCACGGTCCAGGCGCGGACTTCCTTAACACCGGCGGTGAAGTAGGTCTGCAGGCCCAGCAAGCCGTAGCCGGCCCGGATCACGCGGTCGAGCCCCGGCTCGTCCATGCCCATTTCGTCCAGGAACATGGATTTTTCTTCGTCTTCCAGTTCCGAAATCTCGGCTTCCAGCTTGTTACAGATGGGGACTACCACGGCGTTTTCGGCTTCTGCAATTTTCCGCACGGTATCCAGGTGCGGGTTGTTCTCGAAGCCGTCTTCGTTCACGTTGGCGATGTACATGGTGGGCTTGACGGTGAGCAGGCAAAGTTCGCGGATCAGCGCCATCTGTTCTTTGTCGAGATCCATGCTGCGTACCGGCTTGCCTTCGTTCAGTACCGGCATCAGTTTTTCGAACATTTCCAGCTGGGCCTTGGCTTCCTTGTCGCCGCTCTTGGCAATGCGCTGAACACGCTTGATGGCTTTCTCTACGGTATCCAGGTCAGCCAGGGCCAGTTCGGTGTTGATCACCTCGATATCAGAGGCCGGATCTACCTTGTTGGCCACGTGGATGACGTTGCCGTCTTCAAAGCAGCGCACTACGTGGGCGATGGCGTCAGTCTGGCGGATGTTGGCCAGGAACTGGTTGCCAAGGCCTTCGCCTTTGGAGGCGCCGGCAACCAGGCCGGCGATGTCGACAAATTCCATGGTGGTGGGCACCACGCGCTCAGGCTTGACGATCTCCGCCAGTTTGGTCAGGCGCGGGTCTGGCATGGCCACCACGCCGGCGTTCGGCTCGATGGTGCAGAAGGGGAAGTTTTCTGCGCCGATGCCGGCTTTGGTCAGTGCGTTGAACAGGGTGGATTTGCCGACGTTGGGAAGGCCGACGATGCCGCAGTTAAATCCCATGGAATGCCTCTGCTGGAACTGAAAAGTTTGGCCGGATTATACCGGTGTATCGATAAGGGTGCGAGTAAGGGGTTGTGCCCTTGCTCAGGGGGTCGGTTTGAAACTGTGCAGGCGGTTCATGGCAGCGGCCAGGTTGCCGTTGGCGGCATCGGGCAAAACCCGCATGGCTTCGTCAAATACGGCATTGAGCTGCTCGGTTTCCTGCTTGCCCAGGCGGCCCAGTACATAACCGGTCACCTTGCGGCTGTCGCCGGGATGGCCGATGCCAAGTCGTAAACGCTGAAAGTTATTAGACCCCAGGTGGGCGATGGTGTCCCGCAGGCCGTTATGGCCGCCGTGTCCGCCGCCTTTCTTGAGCTTGGCCGTGCCGGGAGGCAGGTCGAGTTCATCGTGGGCGACAAGAATCTGTTCGGGAGAAATCTTGAAAAAGTCCGCCAGGGCCTTGATCGCGGTGCCGCTGCGGTTCATGAAGGTGCTGGGGTTCAGAAGGTGCAGGTCGAGGCCCTGCCACTGAATGCGGGCATACAGCCCGTGGTACTTCTTTTCGGGGCGCAGCGTCTGGCCCGCATCGCGGGCCAGCGCTTCGACGAACAGGGCGCCGGCGTTGTGGCGGGTATTCTCGTAGTCGGCACCAGGGTTCCCCAGTCCAACAACCATGACAATATCCTGTGCCATTCGCCTTTGCCCCCGGAGTGATTACTCCTCG
>CAYUNQ010000051.1:0-13444 GCA_964446185.1 uncultured Marinobacter sp.
CTGGCAATGGAGGTGGTAATAACCCGAACCGGCTGCGGCCCCCAGTTGTCCTCGGAGAACATCAGTACGCCTTCGGCGGCGTAATAAGCGGCAATGCCACAGGAACAAACAGGTACGCGCCCGGTTCTGAGTGGTGTCATCCGGGAAACGTCGTTCTCGCCGGGCAGGATCCGCAGGGATACGCCGTACTCATTACGTAGCAGGTTGCCGATAGAAACCACCTGGCTATAGCCGGCCGAACTGGTGCCATAGGCGGTCATCCCGATGGTTTGTGGCAGATCAACATTTCCTGCAGCCCAGGCAGTGGTTGCACTGCATGCAAGAAGTGCGGATACGATCTTGGTTTTTGTTTTGTTCATAAAGTCATCCTGTTTTATGTTTATTATTTCGCTGTGCAAAATATAATTCTGCAGTAAATTCTAGTGTAGGCCGCTGCTTGTCGGCGTGTCAATTCAGACTATGGGCTGGTTTGTTCGCTGTGTACTGGTGCCCGGTCTACAGCCAGGTGGTCGACATTCGGCTTGATTGCGGGCAAAGAATGTGTGACATTTGTCCTCACGAATCGAAAATCGAACGCCATGACCGATTATCGAACAAAGTTGTTCGAGGCTGGCGTTCCGCTACCTGAAATTCAGTGGAGGCCGGCATGGCACTTGATAAAGAGACTTTGAATCAGTTTGTGGATAGCGTCAGGCGGTATGTCCGTGAGCGCTTGGTTCCCCTGGAAATGCAGGTTGCAGAGGAGGACCGGATTCCGGAAGAAGTTATCGACGAAATGAAAGATATGGGGCTGTTCGGCCTGTCTATCCCCGAGGAATTCGGTGGCCTCGGGCTGACCATGTCTGAAGAGGTCGCGGTGGTTCAGGAAATGGGTTACACCTCGCCGGTTTTCCGCTCCATGTTTGGTACCAACGTGGGAATCGGTTCGCAAGGCATCATTATTGACGGAACTCCGGAACAGAAAGCCCATTACCTGCCGAAAATGGCCAGCGGCGAACTGATCGGCTCGTTTGCCCTGACCGAGCCGGATGCCGGTTCCGATGCGGGCTCCGTTTCCACCATGGCGCGCCGCGACGGTGACGAATACGTGATCAACGGCACCAAGCGCTACATTACCAATGCGCCCCGTGCGGGAGTCTTTACGGTCATGGCGCGTACCGGAACCAAAGAGGAAGGTGGTCGTGGCGTTTCAGCCTTTCTGGTTGATGCCGACCTGCCGGGCATTACTCTCGGTAAGCCCGACAAGAAAATGGGGCAGAAAGGTTCTCACACCTGCGATGTGATTTTTGACAACGTGCGTGTGCCTGCGACTGCGCTGATCGGTGGTAAAGAAGGCCAGGGTTTCAAGACAGCCATGAAGGTGCTGGACCGGGGCCGTCTGCACATCAGCGCGTTGAGCGTCGGCACCGCAAAACGTTTGATTGAGGAAAGCGTTAATTATTCCAGCCAGCGCAAACAGTTTGGAACCGAGATTGCCAATTTCCAGCTGGTTCAGGCGATGCTCGCAGACAGCCAGATGGAATACTATGCCGGCAAATGCATGGTGGAAGAAGCCGCAAGATCCTATGATGCGGGTGAGCCGGTGTCGATGAATGCCTCTTGCTGCAAGCTGTTCTGTACGGAAATGGTCGGACGCGTTGCAGACCGCGCGGTGCAGGTTCATGGCGGTGCAGGTTACATTGGTGAGTACTGTGTCGAGCGCTTCTACCGCGATGTTCGTCTGTTCAGGCTGTATGAGGGAACTTCCCAGATCCAGCAGCTGGTCATTGCCAAGCACCTCATTCGTAACGCGCAGAACGCTTGATACATCGGGGAGATTGAGATGTCAGGTCCATTATCAGGCATTCGTGTACTGGATTTGTCCCGTGTTATGGCGGGGCCCTGGAGCACCCAGATCATGGCGGATCTGGGGGCCGAGGTTATCAAGGTTGAGCGCCCGAAGCTCGGTGACGACACTCGCCATTGGGGCCCCCCCTGGCTGAAAGACAAAGACGGCAATCCGACAAAGCAGTCTGCCTACTTTTTGTCTGCAAACCGGGGTAAGCACTCGGTTACGATTGATCTTGGCAGCGAAGAGGGGCAACAGCTGGTCCGTGAACTGGCGGCGGACTGCGATATTCTGGTTGAGAACTTCAAAACGGGCGGGCTCGCCAAGAAAGGCCTGGGCTATGACGATCTGGCCAAGGTGAATCCGGGGTTGATCTATTGTTCAATCACCGGCTTCGGCCAGACCGGCCCAATGGCCAGTTACCCCGGCTATGACTACCTGGTGCAGGCGCAGGCCGGGTTGATGAGTATCACCGGCGTTGCCGACGGCAACCCGGGTGCCGGCCCTCAGCGAGTTGGCATGGCGGTAGCTGACCTGACCACCGGGATGAACGCAACGATTGCCATCCTGTCGGCACTCCATCATCGCTCGAAGACGGGTGAAGGCCAGTACATTGATATGGCTCTGCTTGACGTGCAGGTTAGCTGGCTGGCAAACCAGGCCCTCAACTATTTCTGCAGTGGTGATGTGCCAACCCGGACCGGTGAATACCACCCGAACCTAACGCCTTATCAGCCATTCCCTACCAGTGATGGGCAGATAATTATCGCCGTGGGTAACGACGGCCAGTTCAGGCGTTTGTGTGATGTTCTGGGGTGTCCGGAACTGTCTGAAGATCCGCGCTTTGAGACCAACCCCCAGCGGGTTGCTCATCGGCCGGAACTTGTCGGTAAAATCTGCGAACGCACCCGCACCGGAACCAGTCGTGACTGGATGGAAAAACTGGTTGCTGTGGGCGTGCCCTGCGGCCCGATTCAGGATATTGCAGCGGTATTCGAAGACCCTCAGGTTCAGGCGCGCAATATGAAGATCGAGCTGGAACATCCGGCTATTGGCCCGGTTCCGGGGATTGCAAACCCGATCAAGTTCTCCAAAACCAGGCAGGCCTACCAGAAGGCGCCTCCGCTGCTTGGAGAAGACACTGCTGCGGTGTTGAACAGGGTGCTAGGGAAGTCAGACGATGATATCAAGGCGTTGCGCGACAAAGGCGTAATCTAGCCGGTATTGAGGTGTTCTGTAGAGCCGAACCGCGTTCCCGATAGTGCGGGATCGGCTCTTTTTTTATCAGAAGAGGAAATTCCGTATGTTGGTTACTTATGAGCTGGTTGGTGACTTCGGCGTTATTACCATCAATAACCCACCGGTAAATGCCCTGTCGCAAAAAGTGCGTGAGGGCCTGATGGACGCCATTACAAACGCTCAGACGGACAACTCAAAGGCCATTGTCCTGATCTGTGAGGGCCGAACCTTTGTGGCCGGAGCGGATATCAAGGAGTTTGGAAAACCACCTATGGCTCCCTCCCTGCCGGAAGTGAACGAAGCCATTGAGTCTTCCGCAAAGCCTGTTATTGCCGCATTACACGGCACGGCTCTGGGTGGTGGCTTTGAGCTCGCGCTCAGCTGTCACTACCGCTGCGCACTGAAAACCGCGGCTGTGGGCCTGCCGGAAGTTAATCTGGGGATCTTGCCCGGAGCCGGTGGTACACAGCGTTTGCCCAGGCTGGTAGGCGTGGAAACGGCCCTGGATTTCATCACCTCTGGCAAGCGAGTGGCGGCGCCGAAAGCTCTGGAGCTGGGTATGGTTGACCAGGTTGTCGAGGAGCCCCTGCAGGAATCGGCTTTGGCTTACGCCCGATCCCTTCTGGACGAGGGTGCACCGCTGCGCCGGATCAGAGACCTGGAGGTGCCTGCTGCCGAAAGTGGTGCGGATGTCTTCGAGGTATGGCGCAAGAACATGGCAAAGCGCCGGCGCGGGCAGGTTGCTCCCCAGAAGATCGTGGATTGTGTGGAAGCGGCGGTCTCGAAACCCTTTGAGGAAGGTCTGCAGTTCGAAAGGGCGAGTTTTGTTGAGTGTGTCGGCTCTGACCAGGCGGCGGCCATGCGGCATATGTTCTTTGCCGAGCGCAAGGCCGCGGTTGTTGAGGGCCTTAGCGAAAACGCAGCAGTGAAACCCATTAACAGTGTAGGCATTATCGGTGCCGGCACTATGGGTGGCGGCATTGCCATGACCTTTGCCAATGCCGGAATCCCGGTCACGCTGCTGGAGCTTAATCAGGAGGCGCTTGATCGTGGCCTAGCGCTGATCGCCAAGAACTACGGCATCACTGTCAGCAAGGGCAAAATGTCGCAGGAGGCTGCGGACAAACGCCAGGCCCTGATCACCGGCAGTACCCGCTATGACAGCCTGGCGGAAGTGGACCTGGTTATCGAGGCTGTGTTTGAAAGCATGGAGGTGAAACGGCAGGTTTTCAGTAAGCTTGACCGGGTTTGCAAGCCCGGGGCCATTCTTGCCTCGAATACCTCCTACCTTGATGTCAATGAAATCGCTGCCTGCACTTCCCGGCCCCAGGACGTGGTTGGGCTGCACTTTTTCAGCCCGGCCAACGTGATGCGCCTGCTGGAAGTTGTTCGCGCCGACGCCACATCTGATGATGTAATCGCTACCTCTATGGCATTGGGCAAGAAAATTGGTAAGGTGCCGGTCCTGGCACGGGTGTGCTACGGCTTTATCGGTAACCGGATGCTGCGTCCCTATGCGAGGGAAGCCCAGATGTCGATGATTGAAGGTGCCTCACCTGAACAGATTGACGGTGTGCTCACGCGTTTCGGCATGGCAATGGGGCCGCTCGCGGTTGGCGACCTTGCCGGCCTGGATGTCGGTTACAAAGCCCGCCAGGCGCTGACGCAGGAACAAAAAGGCGACCCCCGCAGTTATTGCATTGCCGATGCGCTTGTGGAGATGGGGCGTTTGGGACAGAAATCCGGAGCGGGCTATTACCGCTATGATCCGGAAACCCGGGCCAGGTCGTCAGACCCGGCGGTGCTGGAAGTGATTGAGGCACAGGCTAAGGCCCACGGCGTGCAGCGCCGGACTATGACCGACCAGGAGATTCTTGACCGGCATCTGATGGCCCTGATCAACGAGGGTTTCCACATACTCGGTGAAGGCATTGCCCAAAGGCCCAGTGATATCGACGTGGTTTATGTGAATGGCTACGGTTTCCCGGTGTTCCGGGGCGGCCCCATGTTCTATGCGACCCAGTTGGGGCTCAGGGAAGTGTATGATTGCATCTGTGCGCTGCGGGACAAGACCGGGGCAGATTACTGGCAGCCGGCCCCCTTGCTGGAGCAGCTGGCCCTTGAGGGGACGACGCTGGATAGTTGGAGCGCCAATAAGGGGTGATGTTGTTTTACCCCAGCTTTATGGAACGTTTTCATGACTGATCAAAACAAGGATGCTTCAGGGGCTGACAAAGAGTTTCTGACGACTTTTGCGCGTGGGCTTGAGGTTATCCGATCCTTTGATACGGATAACCCGTCCATGACATTGTCTGCGGTTGCCGAGAAGAACGGTTTGTCCAGAGCGGCAGCCCGGCGTTTTCTGCTGACGCTACAGAAACTGGGTTATGTGTCCCTGGAAGACAAAAAGTTCAGGTTAACGGCAAAGGTGCTTGAGCTTGGGTATGCCTATCTGGCATCACTCGACTTTTCAGAAACCATCACGCCCCACCTGGAAAAGGTGGCGTACGAGTTGGGTGAGTCCTGCTCCGCGCTCGTTCTGGATGGGGCAGACATCGTCTATGTGGCTCGCATTCCCCGCCGGGGCCTGATTCCGATCAATCTTCAGATCGGTGCCAGGTTGCCGGCGTATGCAACGTCCGGCGGCCGGGTGCTGATGGCATACCTGCAGCAGCCTGAGCTTGAGGCTGTGTTTGAGAAGTCCCGTTTCGAAAAGCACACGCCGAACACCAAGGGGCCCGAAGAGCTGAGGATTGAGCTGGGAAAGGTCCGGGAGCAGGGGTATGCGATCGTCGATCAGGAGCTGGAGTTAGGTATGCGAGCCGTGGCAGTACCTGTCATAGACCGAAGAGGCCTGGTGCGGTTTGCGCTTAACTCCAGTAGCCATGTCAGCTCTGTCAGCCTGGAGCGGATCATTGATGAGTATGTCCCTATTATGAAAGAGGCGGCTCGCAATATAGCAGCGGTCTTGCCATAACTACTTCCATGCTTCTTGGTGCCGGCATTTAACGGCCGGCACTGCATCTTTCCGAACCCTGTTTTATCCCTCCCCCGATAAGCATGTCTATTAGTCGTATTGCCCTCCAATTGATCAGAATTTGTTCGTAAAAGTACTTGCACCGACCGGCAGATTATGTGAAATTGGCGTTCGACAATACGAACATGTGTTCGATAATCGAACTAATGATCAGCAGGACAATGACAAGATGATTAATACATCCACTAAACTGTTCAAATCTGCGGTTGTTGCAGCCGTTGCCTCTGTCACTATTGCCATGAGCGGCGTCGCCCAGGCGAAAGAGTGGCCGAATGATAATATCCGCCTGATAGTGCCCTACTCAGCTGGCGGTACTACAGACCTGCTTTCCCGTAAGGTAGCAGATCTTCTGCAAAGAGAGCTCACCACGGTTGTGGTAGAGAATCGCCCTGGAGCGGGTTCCACCGTTGCCACTGCGCAGCTGGCGCGTGGTGGCCGTGGTTCTGATCATATGCTGGTTATGGCTTCCCCGGGGCATACCATTGGCGCCTCGCTGTATCCCAACCTGCGTTATGATCCGGTAGAAGACTTTGTGTTCATCCGCAACGTTATCGAGATCCCGAACGTAATGGTTGTGCCGGCAAGCAGTCCTTACAACTCTGTTGAAGAGTTTGTTGCCGCGGCGCGTAACGGCCAGTTGTCGTTCAGCTCTCCGGGTATCGGTAGTTCTATCCACATGTCTGGTGAGTTGTTCAAGAACCTGACCCAGACCAACCTGGTTCACGTGCCCTTCCGGGGTTCAGGCGAGGCGCTGCCCGCGCTGTTGGCCGGAGACGTGGATGTGTCATTCGAAAATATGCCCACAGTCTATCCTCACATTCAGTCAGGAAAACTGAAGGCACTGGCGGTTACCACTGCGGAGCGCTCAGAGTTCCTGCCTGAAGTACCGACCCTCCAGGAGACTGGCGATGCGTTTGGTCTGCAGGATTACATCACATCAGCCTGGTTTGGTCTGATTGCGCATAAATCCTTCCCGAAGCAGGGGCAGGAGAAGCTGAAAGCTGCACTCAAGAAAATTGTTGAAAGCGAAGACTTCAAAAGCTTCTTGCCGCAATTCGGTGCAGTGGCTGGCCAGGAAGTCGGTGACGAGTTCCGGGCTTTTGTAGAAAGTGAACTTGAAAAGTGGGCAGATGTCGCCGAACAGGCAAATCTGAACCGCTGATTGATAGCACAGGGGGCGGACCGGTTTGACAGGCCGGCCCGCCTTTTCTCATTTCAACGATTACTGTCGAGAGATTTGTCATGGCTACCTCCGAGAACCAGACTGCTAACCTGGCGGCAACTCATTACGGTCGATTCAACCCGAATACGATTGTGGGTGCGGTATTTTTTATTCTGGCCTTGGTTTTTCTTTATTATGTTGTTCCGAACTATATTTCGGCGCCGCCGTTCATGCAGCATCCGCTGCTGTCGCCGAAATTCCTGCCTCAGGTGGCCGGCTGGTCTGTGCTGGTATTGTCCCTGGTTCTGTTTGTGAGCGGGCTGCGTGTGCCGCCGGAGCGCGAGCCGGGTGATGAGCTTCGTCATGGCGTCTCAGTTATTCGTCAGGTGCTGATGGTGGCTGCAGGCGTGGTCTACGCGTTTTTCTTTGAACAGCTGGGCGCCATCGGAAGCGGAGTGCTTGCCTGTGTGCTGCTGTTCCTGGCCAGTGGCCTGCGCAAGCCATGGGTCTATCTGCTCGCATTGGTCTTCCCGGTGGCTGTAACCTTGGTGTTCGTTCATCTGATGAATGTTCCGCTCCCTGTTGGGGAACTGTGGGAAGCCTGGTTCTGACGCCAGTAATAACCTCTTCAAGTATGCGCCGCCGCATTTGATGCAGGGCGTGCGTTAGTCCAAAAGCTTTGGGTGCCAGAAATGGAAAATTTTTCTGAAGTTATGTCGCTCTTCCTGAGCGTTGATAATTTTATAGCGATAGCAATTGGGGTTATCGTTGGCGTTGTAGTGGGAGCCATTCCAGGCCTCACAGCAACCATGGCCGTCGCCCTTGCCCTGCCTTTTACCTTTTCAATGGAGGCGGTGCCAGCGATCCTCCTGCTTGTCGGTATCTATAAAGGCGGTATGTATGGTGGCTCCATTACCGCCATCCTGATTCGAACGCCAGGATCACCGGCCTCGGCCTGTACCTTGCTTGATGGCTATCCGATGGCCCAGCAAGGCAAGGCGAAAAAGGCGCTGAAAACTGCCCTGTATTCTTCGGTGGTTGCCGATGTGATCTCCAATGTGGCGTTGATTTTCTTTGCCGCGTATCTGGCCAAGATCGCGCTCAATTTCGGGCCACCGGAATATTTCTGGCTGATCTGTTTCTCCCTGACCATTATTGTTTCTGTCTCCGGCAGTTCTGTCATTAAAGGACTGATTGCGGCTTTTCTGGGCATTATTGTTTCCACAATTGGTCTGGATGCTGTGTACGGCACGCAGCGCCTGACTTTCGATAACTACAACCTGATGGACCGGGTTTCGTTTATACCGCTGCTTATCGGATTGTTTGCCATCCCCGAAATCATTGATTTTTATACGTCAAAGGTGGCCCCGCATATTCGTACAGCGGTTACCGGTGCGTCTCTGACCTGGAAGGAGTTCAAGGCGTCTCTGAAGACCATCGTCCGGGGCAGTATCATTGGTGTAATCATTGGCGCTATCCCGGGTACCGGTGCGACCACTGCGGCGTTTATTTCTTACAGCGAAGCAAAGCGGACCTCCCCCCGAAAGGACAACTTCGGTAAGGGCGAAGTTGAAGGTGTGGCTGCGTCAGAGGCCGGTAACAATGGTGTTGCAGGTGCTACCCTGATTCCGTTGCTGTCGCTCGGGATTCCCGGCGACGTTATTACCGCCATTATTCTCGGCGCCTTCATGATTCATGGCCTGACTCCGGGGCCAGTGCTGTTCCAGGAAAACCTGACGCTGGTCTATGCCCTGTTCTGCGGAATCCTGGTGAGTTCTGCGGTTCTGCTGGTGGTAGGTAATGCGGCTATCAAGTATTTCTCTGTGATTGCCGATATCCCTAAAACCATCCTGCTGCCGATCGTGCTGATGTTCTGTATCTATGGTGCTTATGCGGTTAACAACAGCACCTTTGACATAGGGTTAATGCTCGCCTTTGGTGTGCTCGGTTTTGTTTTTAATCGCACCGGAATTGCCGCAGCACCCTTTTTGATCGGGTTTATTCTGGGGCCGATGTTTGAGGATAACCTGCGCCGGACCATCCTGATCAGTAAGGGTGACCCGTCGGTGTTCTTCCGTGGCCCGATTACCTGGGTATTTGTCCTGCTGACGGTTGCCTCGCTGGCGTTCGCAATTCGTCGGTACTGGGTAAGCCGTAGCTGATGGATGTGCCTCTGTGTTTCAGCCGGGGGGATGGGCTGAAGCGCCGGGGTTTAGTGTTGACCCTCCTTTATACCGCCAGACTTTGAACAGGAGTCTCGGCGGTCTTTTTTTGCAGGCAATGTTTTTAACAACAATATGAACGTGCGGGTGATACGAGGATGACAGCGTTTCTGCGACCAGACGGGTTGGTCAGCTACCGGACGGTTCTGACTTATCTGGCACTTCTGGCCGGTGTATTCACTTTTCTGCCAGGCTTCAGTTATCTGACAACCGCGCTGGCGTGCCTGGCTATTGTGCTTGGCTGGGCCAATCTGAGAATGGTCGCTCGGGTGATTTTCAGCCTGATCCTGATTCTTGGGGGGCTCGCGCTTGCGATAGAGCCGGTCGCACTCGAGCGGGCATCCGGCAACATGGCGAGGATCGGTGCACTAATCATCACCGTGATGCTGTTGTCTGCCGTTCTGGCCCAGTCGAATGATATAAAAATCATTTCCAGAAGTTTGTTTAGCGGCCGGCCTGCCCATCGCTACCTGGGCGTGACCACTGGCACCGCCGTTTTGTCGGTGCCGCTGAATTTTGGCGCCGTGGGCGTTATTGCCACCATGATTGGTGTTCAGATCAGGGAAAGGGGCGACAGTGGGCTGGCAAGAAATGCCGCCAGAGCGGTGGTGCGCGGATTTGGGGCATCGCCCATGGCATCGCCTCTGTCTATTGCGATTGTCATGGTGGTGACGTTTCTGCCCGGGCTTTCCAGCTGGAAGCTGATTGCAGCCTCCCTGCCGTTTGCTGCTTTGTATCTTGTCGCCGGCGCTGTGTTCCGGGAGCAGGAGGCCCCGGAGAGTAAGGTTGTGGTAGGCGCTGTTGAGGGAGCGGGGCCAGCCTGGGTCCGATTCCTGAGTACTATCGCGCTGATATGTCTTGGTGCATTTGCCCTCACCAGTCTAGCCGGTCTGATTTATTCCCAGGCGGTGACGCTCAGTTGCCTGACCGCAGTCGTTCTGGGGTTGCTGTACCGCCGTATTCAGGACGGCAAGCTTTTCATACCGTCGCTGGCGATGATGAACAATGAGTTGGCGATTATGGGGGGCTCGTCTTTTCTGGGGGGTGTGATTGGCACCTTCGCCCTGAACTGGATGGGTTCAGACTTCTCGCTGCCGGTGTGGGCTTATCCACTGGTAGCCATGTTGGTGCCCTGGCTGTTCTTTGCCGGCGGTGCCGTCGGTGTCAATCCGATCATTTCCGGTACTTTGTCGGGCAGTATTCTCGGCCCGATATGGCCCGATTACGGGTTACTGGCGCTGGGGTTCGGCATTGTGACTGGATGGGGAATTACCATTGCCGGCACGCCGTTTTCGGCTAACGCGCTGCTGCTGGAGCGTTGTACCGGTTACAACACCCGGGTTGCTGCCTATGACTGGAGCTTCAGGTATTCAGTGATATCTCTGGCGGTTTCCAGCCTGATTTGTGGCGTCCTTGCCCTGCCTTTTTAGGCTCAAATGGCAAACCCGCCAAGCTTGGTTTCCAGATATTCCTCAATGCCTTCCTGTGCGCCTTCACGGCCAAGTCCACTGTTCTTCATGCCGCCAAATGGCGCGGCAGCACTGGTGGGGTTGATGTCGTTGATGCCGATAATGCCGAAGTCCAGCGCCTCGAAAGCCCGCATGGCGGTGGCCATGTTGTTGCTGTAGATATAAGCCGCCAGGCCATAGTCAGTGTCGTTGGCCATGGCGATCACATCGTCTTCCGAGCGATAGGTAATCACCGGCGCAACCGGCCCAAAGGTTTCTTCCCGATAAATCTTCATGCTTGCTGTAACGCCGGACAGCACCGTGGGTGCGTAAAAGTGGCCACCGGATAACTCGTTATCGGTCAGGCGATGGCCGCCGGTTTCAGCTTTGGCGCCTAGGGCAAGGGCGTCCTGAACTTGATCGTCCACTTTCTGAATGGCCGCTTCGTTGATCAGCGGGCCAATACCAACGCCGTCATTCATACCGTTACCCGCAACAAGTCGGCTGGCGCGGCTTCTCAGTTCCTTGATAAAGGGCTCTGCATGGTCTTCATGTACGAATATCCGGTTTGGGCTGATGCAGGCCTGGCCGGTGTTGAGGAACTTGACCAGAGACAGGCCCTTGGCGGCATGCACCGGGTCTGCATCGGGGAATACGATGGCCGGGGCATGGCCTCCGAGCTCCATTGAAACCCGCTTCATGTTGGCGGCAGCCAATCCGTTCAGCGTTTTGCCAACGGTGGTGGAGCCGGTGAAGGTGAGCTTACGGACGCGTGGGTCGGTACAGAAGGCCTCGCCAACCCGGGCGGGGTTCTGCACCGTAATCAGGTTTACGACACCCGCTGGAAAGCCGGCTTCTTCAAAAATTTCCATCATGGCCCTAGCGCACAAAGGCGTGCTTTCTGCCGGCTTGAGAATCACGGTGCAGCCGGCGGCCAGGGCCGGAGCCAGCTTGCGGGTAATCATCGAAACCGGATAGTTCCAGGGCGTGATTGCGCCAACAACGCCAACCGGAGACTTCTGTACCAGAAAGCGCTGGTTCTCCCGGGCCGAGGGAATGATCTGGCCATACATGCGCTTGGCTTCTTCGGCAAACCACAGCAGGAAGTCTGCGCCGTATTGCACTTCATTCAGTGAGGCTTTCAGCGGCTTACCCTGTTCACGGGTCATCAGCTCGGCCAGTGAGCGTTTCTGGCGGATCATCAGCTCCCAGGCCCGGTAAAGTAGCTGCGAGCGTTCATGGGCCGTTGTTTTGCGCCACGCCCGGAAGGCCTGGTCGGCGGCGCAAATGGCGGCCTCGATATCCTGGTCGGTGCAGTCTGGCACCTGTCCTATGACCTCGCCGGTTGCCGGGTTGGTGACCGGAAACCCGGGGCGCCCTGTAAGCCATTCTCCGTTAATGTACATCTGTGGTTGCCTCGCGACTGCTCAGTTTGCTGGGTTCGAAAATAACTAGCATACCACCTGGTCCAAGCCTCGACGCCCATCGATCATCTGTTTATAATTCTTTCCCTTCGCAGGAGAGAGGGCTACCGGCCCCGCCGAAGGCGCAAACTCCCATAAACGCTCAGGCAAATGTACTGCGGATTTCATTTCAAGCCGACTGGAGAGAGGCTGCTGCGGCAGTCCACCGAAGGGGCAAGCAGGGCTAAGGCTCTGTAAACTCTCAGGTATCAGGGACAGGGGGAGAGGCTACAGAAACGCAGGAGAACTGTGTGCTGACCTCTATCTACATAATTGCCATCATCGCAGAAGCCATGTCTGGCGCGCTTGCCGCCGGGCGCAGAAACATGGATCTGTTCGGAGTGGCCCTGATCGCGTTTCTCACCGCGCTGGGCGGTGGTACCGTTCGGGATATCCTTCTTGGCAACTTCCCGGTCACCTGGACTCAGCATCCCCGTTATATCTACATGACCATCACCGGTGGCCTGATCACTATTGTGATCGCGCGATTCATGCGCCGCCTGCATCAGCTTTTTCTGGTACTTGATGCCATTGGCCTGGTGGCGTTTACTGTGATCGGCTGCAATGTGGCCCTGAACCTGGGCTACGACACAGTTGTGGTGGTGATGTCTGGTATTACCACCGGCATTTTCGGCGGCATTCTGAGGGATATTATGTGCAACCGTACGCCGCAGGTGCTTCGCCATGAGCTCTATGCCAGCGTGTCTCTGCTTGTGGCCTTGCTGTATCTGGCTTTGCTGAAGCAGGGTGTGGCTGAGTCTGTTACCTTGCTGGCGGCATTCAGTGTGGGGCTGTTGTTGCGCATGTCGGCCATTCGCTGGAACGTGTCTTTGCCGGTGTTCAGCTATTCCCGGGGCAGTTGGGACTAAGCCAGGCAAATCCGATAACGGAGGACGCCGTAGTCCTCCTCGCGTATCCATTCAATCCGGTGCCCTGTGATATCGCACAGCGCCTGCATGTCCTTACGGCCACTGGGGTCATCGGCCAGGAACTCGACCTGGGTCCCGCTGGGTAACCCCTGGGTGCGTTTCTTGAAGCGGAGAAT
>CAYUNQ010000052.1:0-13028 GCA_964446185.1 uncultured Marinobacter sp.
CCGTGACGGAAGAAGCGACCGCAGCCGTGGCGGCATTGGAAGAAGCCTGGAAGGTGTTTCTGCCGAAGGAGCGCTGGCTGGATTATCTCGGCGGCGGCAAAAAGGCGGTTGACCTGGGCGCGGCTCCCGGCGGCTGGACCTGGCAGCTGGTGCGACAGGGAATGATGGTGACGGCGGTGGATAATGGCCCGATGAACCCGGAGTTGATGGCCAGCGGCCATGTGGAGCACGTTGAGGCGGACGGCTACACCTGGCGCCCGAAGCGGGCCGTGGACTGGATGGTGTGCGACATTGTGGACAAGCCACGGCGGACTGCCCGCATGGCGGTGGAGTGGGTTGGCGAAAAAATGTGCCGCTACACGGTATTCAACCTGAAGCTGCCAATGAAGAAGCGTTATGAAGAGTGGCTGGTGTGCCGTGAAATTCTGCTCCAGGGGCTGGAGGAGGCGGGCCTGCATTGCCAGTTGAAGGCCCGGCACCTCTACCACGATCGTGAAGAAATCACCTGTTTTATCGAGCGGCTGGATTGACCGTTACGGCATCGGGCTTTGTTGCAGAACGGTGATGGCTTCGTCTTTATCCATCATCGGCACCAGTTCGGCCATCAGGTTCTTGCGGGTTTCCGAGTGGAACCAGCGTTGCCAGTCGGCTTCGGAGCGCCAGTTGGCCAGGGTGATGCGATGGTTGGGGTCGTGGCTGTCGACCAGGGTTTCGCCGGAAATAAACCCCGGCGCGCCCACCGCCTGTTGCAGCACCAGTCGGGACCGCTCTTCATAGGCAGTTTCGAGTGTTTCGGCAATATGGCGTTCAATCAGAACCCGGATCATGAAAAAGCTCCTTTATTTTCGATGCTATAAACAATAATTTAGCATCGAATTCTGAAAAAACACTAGAACTTCAGGAGGTAATCTTGGCTGGCCCAGATTTCAACGCGGAACTTGATGCCCGGGGGCTGTTTTGCCCGGAGCCGGTGATGATGTTGCACAACCGCATCAACGACATTGAGCCGGGGCAGGTGCTGCGTGTGCTGGCAACCGACCCTTCAACTACCCGTGATATTCCCCGGTTCTGCCAGTTCCTTGGCCATGAATTGGTGGGTCAGCAGGAGCAGGGCGGGGAATATGTGTATCTGATCCGGCGCAGCGAAGGCTGACGCCGGTCAGTTCACTCAGCTTTCCTGGGCAACCTTGCCCAGGTGATCCATAAACTGCTGCCGGTTCATCTCGCCGAGTATCCGGGCCTGGCCCATCTCCTCACCATTGCTGCGGTAGAACAGAATAGCCGGCGGGCCGAACAGGCCCAGTTCGTCCAGCAGAGCTTGCTGGGCACGGGTGTTATCCGTCATGTCGATCTGCAGCAAGGTGTAGGGTTCCAGAGCCTGGATTACGTCCTGCTTGCTGAACACATTGCGCTCCATAACCTTGCAGGAAATGCACCAGTCCGCATAGAAGTCCAGCATAACCGGTTGCCCGGCACTGCGGGCATCGGCCAGCATGGCACGGATCTGCTCCGGATCTTCCTCGCGCAGGAACGGCGCGTGCGCTTCGGTGGCGGCACCGCCTTGCACCGTACCGGCGGACGCCACAAAGGGCGCCAGCGGACGCAGAGGATCGCTGGCCCCGCCAACCGCGCCGGCCAGTAAGGCCAGGCCATAGGCGAACAATACCAGCCCCAGGCCTTTGCGGGTGCGTTCCCAGCCGGCCCTGGCGGCATCAAAGGCGCCCAGCTGCACGCCGGTAATGGCAATCAACAGACCCCACAGGGTCAGGCTGGCCCAGACCGGGATCATCCGCTCGATCAGCCAGATAGCCACGGCCAGCAGCATCACGCCATAGAAGTGTTTGACTGTGGTCATCCACTGGCCGGAAGTGGGCAGAAGCTTGCGTCCGCCAACGGCCACCAGAATCAACGGTACGCCCATGCCAAGGCCCAGGGACAGCAGGGCAACGCCGCCGATCACCGCATCCTGGGTGGTGGAAATATAGAGCAGGCTGCCGGCAAGAGGGGCCGACACGCAGGGCGATACAATCAGGGCAGACAAAGCACCAATGCCGAACAGGCTCAGAATGCGGCCCCCGGTAAGCTTTTGACTGGCATCGTTCAGGGGCTCCCGGATAAACCGCGGCAGCTGGATTTCGAACATGTCGAACATCGACAGGGCAAACAGCACAAACAAGGTGGCAAACACCCCGAGCACCCAGGGCGACTGCAGCTGCGCCTGCAGATTAAAGCTGGCGCCGAGCAGGCCGGTGATCACCCCGGCGGCAGCATAGGTAACTGCCATGCCTAGCACGTAGCTGCCTGACAGCAGCAGGGCCTGCCCCGTGGAGCGTGTGTTATGCCCGGAAACCATGCTGGAAATGATCGGAACCATGGGTAGCACGCAGGGGGTGAAGGTCAGCCCCAGGCCGAGCAGGAAGAACAGGCCGGCAATCATCCAGATAGACTGGCTGGAGAGAAAGCTGGCAAGGCCGCTGGCACTTGAGGTGTCTGCACCGGAGCCTGAGGAAAAGCCGCCGGCGCTGTTGCTGGTACCACCGGTGGGAGTTGAGCTACCGCCGCTGCCGGCATAGTAGAGCACGTCCTGGGTTTGTGGCGGGTAGCAGAGCCCTGCCTCGGCACAGCCCTGATAGGTGACCTGCAGTTCCGCTTCCCGGACCCCCTCCGGCAGGTTCACCGGTACCCGGGCCTGGATCGGATCGAAGAAGACTTCCATCTCGCCGAAGAATTCGTCTTCGGTCAGGGTGGCGGGCAGGGAGAACTCGGGGGCGCCCAGAGTGACGCCATCGGTCAGCGCGCTGACCTGGATTCGGGATTTATAAAGATAGTGCTCGGGAGCGATGTCCCAGGACAACACGACGGCACCCTGATCCGTGGTGAAGCTAAAAGGCAGGGCTTCATCAACGGGCAGGAAATCTCCATTACTGTTACCGAACAGTGAGTTCCCGGAGCTGCCAAAGGCCTGCGCCGGCGCAGAGGCCAGCGACCAGAGCACGGCCAGGATGGCGAGAAACGGGAGCAACAATGTGCGGTTTCGGTGGCCGGGGGCTGAAAGCGTTGTCATGAATTTGTGATAATCCTGTTTCGTAAATGCATGAAGTCATTCTGCCACGGGTGGACACGGGTGCTGCACTAAAGTTCCCTCTGGTATTGGCGGGAGTAAAGTCGCACAATAGCTAACCGATGAATCACAATCCAGACGATCTTATCATGCTGTTTAATGACCTGTTCCGGGAAAGCTGCCGGACGGTACTGGTCAGAGGCAGCAACGAACCGGAATACCTTCCTGCCAGCGAGCCCGACGGGTTTGCCCGGGTGGTCTTTGCCCACGGATATTTTGCCAGCGCCCTGCACGAGATTGCCCACTGGTGTATTGCCGGTGAGTACCGTCGCACACTGCACGATTATGGTTACTGGTATTGTCCGGACGGGCGTACCCCGGAACAGCAGCAGGCCTTCGAGCGCGTTGAAATCCGCCCCCAGGCCATAGAGTGGCTGTTCTCACTTGCAGCAGGTTCCCGGTTCCACATCAGCGTGGACAACCTGGCCGGCAACGGGGCTGCCGATGAACTGGCATTCCGGCGTCGCGTTCGTATGCAAGCTGCAGACTATCTCGAAAGCGGCTTGCCGGAACGGGCCCAGCAGTTTTTTGACACACTCAAACAGTTCTACAACACTTCAACCCGCATCGGCCACAATTGGAACCTGGACAAGGTTCGCATAGCGCCGGCGGGGAATGAATACCTTAAATCAAGGACAGCAGACACTCTATGACATCTGATATTAAGCACACGGGCGACTTGCGCTTCAGCGACCTGAACCTGGACCAACGCCTGCTGGATGCTATTTCCAAAATCGGTTTTGAATACTGCACGCCCATCCAGGCCGAAACCCTGCCCTGGACCCTGGCCTGTCAAGACCTGATTGGCCAGGCCCAGACTGGTACCGGTAAAACAGCGGCGTTCCTGATTACCGCTATCCAGACCCTGTTGGAAACCCCGATCGACGAGAAAGACCGCTTTGCCTCGGAGCCGCGGGTCCTGGCGCTGGCGCCTACCCGTGAACTGGCCATGCAGATTGCCAAAGATGCCGAGCAGCTTTGCCATTACACCGGCCACAATGTGGTGACTGTGGTGGGTGGGATGAACTATGACAAGCAGCGGGAGCAGTTGCAGAACGGAGTTGTCGACATTCTGGTGGCAACGCCAGGCCGCCTGATCGACTTTCTGGGTTCGCAGGATGTATTCCTGGATCAGCTCGATATCCTGATTCTGGACGAAGCCGACCGAATGCTCGACATGGGCTTTATTCCGGACGTAAAACGCATTATCCGTAAATGCACCCCAAAGGAAGAGCGCCAGACCTTGCTGTTCAGCGCGACCTTCAACCAGGACGTGCTGAACCTGGCTTCCATGTGGACCCAGAGCGCCGAGTTTGTGGAGATCGAGCCGGAACAGAAAACTGCCGAGCGGGTAGAGCAGACCGTTTACCTGGTATCCGATGACGACAAGCTGCCAGTGCTGGTGAACTACCTGAAGCGACCGGAAGTGGAGAAAGCGATTGTTTTCGCCAACCGCCGGGACCAGTGCCGGGACCTGGAGGAAGACCTCCGCAACCAGGGTGTTCAGGTTGCTCTGATGTCCGGTGAAATTGCCCAGACCAAGCGCCTGAAAACCCTGGAGCAGTTCAAGAAAGGGCAGATCCAGGTTCTGGTGGCAACCGATGTTGCGGGCCGGGGCATTCACGTTAACGGCGTAACCCACGTGTTCAACTACAACCTTCCGGAGAATGCCGAAGACTACGTGCACCGTATCGGCCGCACCGGCCGGGCCGGCAAAACCGGTGTCTCGGTGAGTTTCGCCGGCGAAGAAGACGCCTTCGCCCTGCCGGAAATCGAGAAGTACATCAGCCAGAAGCTGAAAACAGCGGTGCCTGAAGAAGACCTGATGGCAACCATGGATAACCCGCCCATTACCCGCAAGCGTGGTGCTCGCAGGCCTCAGGGCAACCGGGGCTCCGGTGGCCGCGGTCCGCGTCCCCGTCGGAACTGATCAGGGTTCTGGAGACAGGTTATGTTGATTGTTGCAGATGAAAATATTCCGTTACTGGATGCCTTTTTCGGAGAGATCGGAGAAGTCCGCCGGGTAACCGGGAGAAACCTGTCCAGAGAACAGGTAGAAGATGCCGATATCCTGTTGGTGCGTTCGGTAACCCGGGTAGGTCCGGAGTTGCTTGACGGTACCCGGGTGAAGTTTGTCGGCACCACAACCATCGGTACCGATCATGTGGATCTGGACTGGCTCGAACAGCAGGGCATTCGGTTTGCTGCTGCGCCCGGCTGCAATGCCAACAGTGTGGCTGAATACGTGTTGTCGGTGCTTTCCCTGTTTGCAGAACGTCGTGGTCTGGAAGACTGGACGTCACTGAGCGTCGGGATTGTCGGTGTTGGCAACGTGGGGGGAGCGCTGGCTCGTATTCTTGAGCGTCTGGGGTTTGAGGTGCGCCTGTGTGACCCGCCCCGGCAGGAGGCGGAGCCGGACGTGGCAGATACCTTTGTCAGCCTGGCCGAAGCGCTGGCATGTGACGTAGTCACCCTGCATACACCGCTGACCCGCACCGGCCCCCATGCTACCTACCATATGATTTCTGCTGCCGAGCTTTCGGCGCTGCGCCCGGACCAGCTTCTGGTTAACTCCGGCCGCGGTGAGGTGATCGATAATGCCGCCCTGAAACAACGCCTGGAGCAGGCTGATGCGCCGCTGGTGGCGCTGGATGTCTGGGAGCGGGAGCCTCGTATTGATCCGGAGCTGGTAGCACAGACCTGGCTGGCAACACCCCATATCGCCGGGTACAGTCTGGAAGGCAAGGTTCAGGGGTCTGAGATGATTTATCAGGCCCTGTGCCGTTTTCTGGGCCTGCCGGTACGCAAGAAAGCCGGGCAGTTCTTACCTGAGCCGGCCATGAGCAAGGTGTCGTTTACCAGTAATGCGGGCGAAGACGCCGCCATCCGGATCGCTTTGCGGGCCTGCTATGACCCCCGCCAGGACGATGCCCGCCTGCGGCTGGCCATGACCGGGAGCGAGGAGGAGCGGGGTGATGCCTTTGATCGCCTGCGCCGGGACTATCCGGTTCGGCGTGAGTGTTCCAGTCTGAAGGTCCAGCTGAAGGGAACCAGCAAGAGTCTGCATGACAGCTTCCGGGCGATTGGTTTTAAACTGAAGATCTGATTACCCTGCCGGAATCCAGGCGGGAAATAAAAAAAGGGGCGCTTGTGAGGCGCCCCTTTTTTGTGGTCAGTGACCGTGGCTCAGAGTTGCGCGTTCTGCAGCGCTGCGATCCGGTCATCCAGCGGAGGGTGAGTCATGAACATGGCGGCCAGTCCGGAGCGTGCGCCGCGGTTAATCCCGAATGCCTGAAGGGTATCCGGCATCTGGTCTGGAACCTCGCTTTCCTGTTTCAGTCGGGCGAGGGCGCTGATCATGGCGCCCCGGCCTGCCAACTGAGCCCCGGCGATATCGGCGCGGTATTCCCGGCGGCGGGAGAACCAGAACACAATGGTGCTGGCCAGTATGCCCAGGACAATTTCCGCTACGATACTGACTACAAAGAAGCCTATGCCGTGGCCGTTTTCATTCTTGAACACCACCCGGTCCACAAACGAACCGATCACGCGGGATGCAAAAATTACGAAGGTGTTCACCACACCCTGAATCAGCGTCAGGGTGACCATGTCACCGTTAGCCACGTGGCCGATTTCATGGCCGAGAACGGCGCGGATTTCGTCTTTGTTGAAACGGTGCAGCAGCCCTTCGCTGACCGCCACCAGAGAGGCGTTTTTGTTCCAGCCGGTGGCAAAGGCGTTGGACTGGGAGGCTGGGAAAATGGCCACTTCCGGCATGCCGATGCCGGCTTTCTTGGAGAGCTCGGCAACGGTGTCTACCAGCCAGCGCTCGGCGGGCGTGCGCGGCGAGTCAATCACCTGTGCCTTGGTGCTCCACTTGGCCATGGGCTTGGATATCAGCAGCGAAATAATCGCGCCGGCAAAGCCGAAGACCGCGGCAAAGGCCAGCAGGGAGCCGTAGTCAATGCCCTGGCCGGCCAGGTAGCTGTCTACCCCCAGCAGCCGCAGGGTGAAACTTGCCACTAGAATAACGGCCAGGTTAGTGGCCAGGAATAACAGAATGCGCATAGCTTGGTCCTGTATTGAGTACGCTGAGCCTGATCGGCTTTCTGACCGTTATATGTGGTCCGGGTTCACCGCTTCCAAGAGTCTTACTGCGATTTAATGCAAACCTTCGGCACTGAGGTCTGTGAAGAAAGCGGCCTGTACAGTCCGGCTGATACGGGTGGAGCTGCCGTTCTTCAGGGCCGACCGTAACAGGTGGATCCAGGTGGACAGATCCTGCCGGACGGAGGCCGGCAGGCCGGGCTCATCCGGCAGCTCACCCAGGCTTCGGGCGAGCGCCTGTGGTGCCGGCGCACTCAGGCGGATAAAGGCTTCCCGGGTGAGCACCGCCTGATCGAGCGCTTCCTGGCGGATAGTATCCACATACCGTACCAGGCCTTCTTCGGCCAGCCAGAGCAGGGCGCCGAAACACGCCATGTGGCGTTTGCTGTGCAGCCCGAACTCATCGGGCTCATCAGGCCCGGCGATGTCTTCCACAAACAGGTTGGTGCGCCTGGGGAAGGTCGCGTAGAGCTGGGCCAGCGCGATGGCTACATCCTTGTAAAACTCTTCGACGTGTATATCCGCCATGATGCATCCTGATTACTGTCGGTAGTGTTCCAGAAAGTTTGCCAGCCGGCCCATGGCGTCTGCCATGGTGTCCTGACGGGGCAGAAACACGACTCTGAGGTGTTGCTTGTCATCGATATTGAAGGCGGAGCCTTGCACCAGCAGGATTTTCTCCTGCAGCAGCAGGTCAAGCACCAGTTTTTCATCGTTCGCGATGGGGAAGTGTTTCGGGTCCAGTTTCGGGAACATGTACAGGGCGCCCTGGGGCTTTACGCAGCTGACCCCCGGAATATCGTTGAGCATGCGCCAGGTGGTTTCACGCTGTTCGTACAGCCGGCCACCCGGAGCCACCAGGTCGTCGATGGACTGGTAACCACCGAGCGCTGTCTGGATAGCCAGTTGTGCCGGCACGTTGGCACACAGGCGCATGTTCGACAGCATTTCGATGCCTTCGATCAGGTCCCGGGCCCGGTGCTTGGCGCCGCTGATGATCATCCAGCCAGACCGGTAACCGGCGGCACGGTAGTTCTTGGACAGGCCGTTGTAGGTGAAGAACAGCACATCCTCGGCCAGGGAGGCGATGGAGGTGTGTACAGTGCCGTCGTACAGGATCTTGTCGTAGATCTCATCGGCCAGAATGATCAGGTTGTGCTTGCGGGCCAGTTCGATGACCTGGTGCAGCAGCTCATCAGAATACACCGCGCCTGTCGGGTTGTTCGGGTTAATAAGAACAATAGCCTTGGTGCGGCGGGTGATCTTCTTCTTGATATCGTCGATGTCCGGGAACCAGTTCTGTTGCTCATCGCAGCGATAGTGCACCGGCTTGCCACTGGACAGGGTGACGGCCGCGGTCCACAGCGGATAATCCGGGGCTGGAATCAGCACCTCATCACCGGTATTGAGCATTGCCTGCATGGACATCACGATCAGTTCGCTGACGCCGTTGCCCAGATAGATGTCGTCGATGTCGACCTTGGCGATGCCCCGTTGCTGGCAATAATGCATGACGGCCTTGCGGGCAGAGAACAGCCCCTTGGACTCCACATAGCCCTGAGCCTGGTGCATGTTGTAGATCACATCCTGCTGGATTTCTTCCGGCACGTTCAGGTCGAAGGCGGCCGGGTTGCCGATATTGAGCTTGAGTACCCGGTGGCCTTCTTCCTCGAGCCGACGCGCTTCCCGCATAACCACGCCACGAATTTCATAACAGACATTGTCGAGCTTGGCGGATTTGAAATAGTTCTGCATGGCTGGATGCGTCCTTAACAAACAAACAGGGGAAAAGTTACCGTATAACGGAAGCTTACTATTCTAGCGGACGGAGAGGCCGGGGTAACAGGGGCAAATGTGCTCAATTGTGGCGAATTGCGGATTGATCACGAACGGGGTCTGGTGCTGGGCAATTAAATTGTGCACAATCAAAAATCATTCGACTCACAATAGGACAGGTGATTTATGTCGGAAGCAACCGTTTACGATTTCAGTGCCACGGACATCAAGGGTAACGAAACGTCCCTGGCGGATTATCGGGGCAAAGTTTTGCTGATTGTGAATACCGCATCCAAGTGCGGCTTCACGCCCCAGTTCGAGGGGCTGCAAACCTTGCACAAGGAGCTGGGAGAAAAAGGCTTTGAAGTGCTGGGTTTTCCCTGCAACCAGTTCCTGAGCCAGGATCCGGGCGACGATAACGCCATCAGCCAGTTCTGCTCCCTGAACTACGGCGTGAGCTTCCCGATGTTTGCCAAGATCGAGGTGAACGGGGCGGGCGCACATCCACTGTTCCGGTTCCTGAAAAAAGAAGCCCGGGGCGTGATGGGGTCGGAAAAGGTCAAATGGAACTTTACCAAGTTTCTGGTAAACCGTGATGGTGCTGTGGTCCGGCGCTATGCACCCACCGCCAAGCCGGAGGATATCCGCGCTGACATTGAGAAGCTGCTCTGAATCCATGACTGACCAGAACCCGATGCTGGCACTGGATAACCAGATCTGTTTTGCGCTCTACGCGGCCAACCGGGCTGTGACGGCCCGGTACCGTCCTTTACTGGCCGGGCTCGGGCTCACCTATCCGCAGTACCTGGTGATGCTGGTGCTGTGGGAGCTTGATGGCAGTGGAACCGAGCCAAGGGTGTCTGATCTGGGTGAGCGGTTGCGGCTGGATTCGGGAACCCTGACGCCATTGCTCAAGCGGCTCGAAGAACGCAAATTGCTGTTGCGTACTCGCTGGGGGGATGACGAGCGGGTGGTGCGCATAGCCCTGACCGATGCTGGCCGTGAACTCAAGGCCAGGGCCGCGGGCATACCAGAGCAGTTGCTGTGCGGGCTTGACGTGGAGCCCGCACAGCTGGTGGCGCTGCGCCAGCAACTCAGGGGGCTGCTGGCGGTTCTGGAGCAGGCGGAGCCCAGCGCACAATAACCGCCCTGAGTTCGTCCCGCTTATAGGGTTTGGTGACGTAATCATTCATGCCCGAGGCCAGGCACTGTTCCCGGTCGCCCTGTAACACGTTGGCGGTAACGGCAATAACCGGAAGGTCGGCCCACTCGGGGTTCTGGCGAATGGCCCGGGTAGCTTCGAAACCGTCCATGACAGGCATTTGGCAATCCATCAGGATGATGTCGTATCGCTGGCGTTGCAGTGCTGCCAGTGCCCGCTCGCCATTCTCCGCCAGGTCAACCCGGTGCCCGAGTTTTCTCAGCAGCCCGCTGGCAACCAGTTGGTTTACCCGGTTATCTTCCACCAGCAGAATCTTCAGGGGTGACATCTCTGAAGGTTCTTCCGGTGGTTCGGAGGCCGGCATCTGGGGGGCGGTTTTCGCCACGGTCAGCGGCAGGATGATGGTGAAATGGGTGCCGGCACCTTCGCGCGAATCGACCAGGATCCGGCCCTGCATGTGTTCCACGAGCTGCCGGCACAGAGCCAGGCCCAGACCGGTTCCGCCATAGAGCCGGGTTGTGCCGGTATCCGCCTGAGAAAATGGCGAGAAAATCCGGTTCAGGCCCTCGTCAGACATGCCGATACCGGTGTCGGTCACCTCAATGCGTAAACTTCCCCCGGACCAGCTGCTGCGCACTTTCACGCTGCCGTTGTCGGTGAACTTGATGGCATTGCTCAGCAGGTTGTTGATGACCTGTCGGGTTCGGGTCGGGTCGCCAAGGAAGTAGTGGGGCAGGTCCGGGGCGGTTTCATTGGTGAGCTGGATCTGTTTGCGCGTTGCCTGCTGGCGGTGCAAGGTGATGCACTCTTCAATCAGGTCCCGAACACTGAATGGAATGGATTCCAGGCTGAGCTTGCCGGCTTCCACCTTGGAAATGTCCAGTATGTCGTTGAGCAGGCCGAGCAGGTTTTCGCCAGCGTTCAGGGCAATTTCCAAGCGGTTGCGCTGGCCCGGGTCCTGTTCAGTGTCCAATGCCAGGCCCAGCATGCCGAGTACACCGTTTAGCGGGGTGCGGATTTCGTGACTCATGCTGGCCAGGAAGCTGGCCCTTGTCCGGGCCCGGCGAACCGCGTCTTCCTTGGCTTTCACCAGCGCCCGATTGCCGCGCTGAAGGGCTTCGTTCTTTTCGGAGATTTCCCGTGTGCGATCCTCCACCTCCTGTTCCAGGTGGCTGGAATAGTTTTTCATGGTGGCTTCCGCAGCCCGCAACTGCGACACGCTGTTTTCCATGTTTTCCAGGTGTTCGTTGATGATCCCCACCATGGTGCCGATTTCGTCTTCCCGGTGGTTCTCCGGAACCGGCAGGCGTACTTTCTCCGGCGAACTGGGTTTTACCTGGCTCAGGGCATTGATCACGTTGAGCATGGGGCGGGTGAGCACAAAGTAGAAAATGGCCAGCAACACCCCGGATAACGCCAGGCTTTTCAGTAGCCCGATAACCAGGGTGTAGGTGGCACGCTCAAGAAACCGTATGCCGTAGTGGTAGGTATCGATGGTGACCACTAGCTGGCCCAGGGGCAGGTCTGCCAGCTGGGGTACCCGAAGGTTTTCCCGGAACACCCGGTCTGCGCCGAACAACAGGTCGCTGGCCCAGCGGTAGCGGGATTCCGGGCTGCTTTCGCTGGATGCCGACATGGTCTGGCCTTCACTGTCGAGCAGCCGGGCATCGATGGTGGCAGGGTGCCGCAACAGGCCGTCAAGCAGTTCATTGGCAAGCCGCATATCAATGTTGTAAGCGATCTGTGACGCGGGGCTGTGACTGGTTTCGATCAGTGCCTGAACTTCCCGCTCCATGGCGTCGCGGGCATCAAAGTAATCGAGGGTAATCTGGATCAGGTTAAGCAGCAGGCCAACCGCCATGGCAACCAGCACGGTATCCCGGGTAAGGCGGTACGACAGCCGTTGCCTGAAGCTTTTAAACACGTTGTTGGTTGATCCTTGAGTTGGCACGGATTTTTGCGCCAGAGCGTAGCAGAAAATTCCGATAGCGTCCGTTAACCTGTGTAGCCATGGTCCACCATTCATTTTATGAATCTGTGGAATCGGGTATATTAAAGAAATGAATGTTGGGTGGGCATGGTGCCCGCACAAGCAATGGAGCACACCATGGATATATCCCGCGTAGACCTCAATTTGCTGGTGTATCTGGACGTTTTACTGCGCGAACGCAATGTAACCAAGGCAGCGAACCATCTTGGCATTACCCAGCCGGCCATGAGTAACAGTCTGCGCCGATTGCGGGACCTGTTTGGTGACCCGCTGCTGGTGCGCACCAGTGAGGGCATGACAGCCACCGAGCGGGCACGGGACCTGCAACCGCTGGTGCGGAGCATACTGTCGGATATTGAGCAGGCGGTGCAGGAGAAAACCCCGTTTGCCGCCGAGCAGAGCCAGCGGGTGTTCCGGATCATGGCCAGTGACTACGCAGAATCCTGCTTGATGCCCCGGGTATTAAGGCGCATCCGTCAGGAGGCGCCCCATGTCACCCTGGACGTGCTTACCCCCAGTGATGTCAGCTTCCTGGATGTGGAGCAGGGCCGGCTCGACATGGCAATCAACCGGTTTGACAAGATCCCTCAGTCGTTCCACCAGAAAACCCTGTGGACGGAATACTTTGCCTGCCTGATGAATGCCCGTAACCCGATTCTGAAGCAGCCATTCACTCTGGATACATACTTGGAGGCCAGCCATATCTGGGTCAGTAAAACCGGGTTTGGTGTGGGGGTGGGGGTTAACCCGAAAGACGTACAGCGACTGGGTTGGGTAGACGAAGCCCTGGGGCGGATGGGGCGGAAACGACAGATCTCGGTGTTCACCCGGCACTATCAGGTGGCCATGTTGCTGGCTGAGCAGCACGACCT
>CAYUNQ010000053.1:0-5396 GCA_964446185.1 uncultured Marinobacter sp.
CGGTACCGGCGCAGGAACCGTTCCCGGTTCACTGCGCTCTTGTTTTTGCCGTTCAGGCGCCGGTCAACGATGTGGGTCATACCCATAGAACTGCTCCTGCTGGCCGTTAGTGGGACTTACGTACACGCAGATACCACTCGGCGAGCAAGCGGACCTGTTTCTCGGTGTACCCACGTTCGACCATGCGCTCCACAAACTGTTTGTGCTTCTTCTGGTCTTCCTGGCTGGCTTTCGGATTGAAGGAGATCACCGGCAACAGGTCTTCGGTGTTCGAGAACATCTTCTTCTCGATCACACTGCGCAGCTTCTCGTAGCTAAGCCAGCTCGGGTTCTGGCCCTGGTTGTTGGCCCGGGCCCGCAGCACAAAGTTGACCACTTCGTTGCGGAAATCCTTCGGGTTGGAAATGCCGGCCGGTTTCTCGATCTTCTCCAGTTCGTCGTTGATGGAGGCCCGGTCCAGGATTTCCCCGGTTTCCGGATCCCGGAACTCCTGGTCCTGAATCCACAGGTCGGCATAGGTCACGTAACGGTCGAACAGGTTCTGGCCGTATTCGCTGTAGCTTTCCAGATAGGCGGTCTGGATTTCCTTGCCGATGAACTGCACATAATGCGGTGCCAGGTATTCCTTGATGAAGCGCAGGTACTTTTCCTGAATCTCCGGCGGGTACTGTTCCTGCTCGATCTGTTTTTCCAGTACGTACAGCAGGTGCACCGGGTTGGCTGCCACCTCGGTGGTGTCGAAGTTGAATACCTTGGACAAAATCTTGAACGCAAAGCGGGTAGACAAGCCGTCCATGCCTTCCATCACCCCGGCGGCATCCCGGTACTCCTGGATGGACTTGGCTTTCGGATCGGTGTCCTTGATGCTCTGGCCGTCGTACACCTTCATCTTGGAGAAGATACTGGAGTTTTCCGGCTCCTTGATGCGGGACAGCACGGAGAACTGGGCCAGCATGTCCAGGGTGTCCGGGGCGCAGGGCGCGCCTGACAGGGAGCTGTTTTTCAGCAGCTTGCGGTAGATTTCGATTTCTTCGCTGACCCGCACACAGTAGGGCACCTTGACGATGTACACCCGGTCCAGGAAGGCTTCGTTGTGCTTGTTGTTGCGGAAAGTCTGCCACTCGGATTCGTTGGAGTGGGCCAGGATGACGCCGTCAAACGGCACCGAGCCCATGCCCTCGGTGGTGTTGTAGTTGCCTTCCTGGGTGGCGGTCAGCAACGGGTGCAGCACCTTGATGGGCGCCTTGAACATTTCCACAAACTCCATCAGCCCCTGGTTGGCCTTGCACAGGCCGCCGCTGAAGCTGTAGGCATCCGGATCGTCCTGGGAGAAGTCTTCCAGCATGCGGATGTTGACCTTGCCCACCAGGGCGGAGATATCCTGGTTGTTGTCGTCACCGGGCTCGGTCTTGGAAACGGCAATCTGGTCCAGCACCGAGGGATAGCGTTTGACCACCCGGAACTGGCTGATGTCGCCGCCAAATTCGTGCAGGCGTTTGACCGCCCAGGGCGACATGATGTTTTTCAGGTAGCGGCCGGGGATGCCGTACTCTTCTTCCAGGATCGGGCCATCCTCGGCCGGGTCGAACAGGCCCAGCGGGCTTTCGTTCACCGGAGAGCCCTTGATGGCGTAGAAAGGTACTTTCTGCATCAGGGCTTTGAGCTTCTCGGCCAGGGAGGATTTGCCGCCGCCAACGGGGCCGAGCAGGTACAGGATCTGTTTCTTCTCTTCCAGGCCTTGGGCGGCATGGCGGAAGAAGGAGACGATGTTTTCCACGGCTTCTTCCATGCCGTAAAACTCATCGAATTCCGGGTATCGCTTGATGACTTTGTTGGAGAAGATGCGTGACAGTCGAGAGTCACGGGAGGTATCGATGAGTTCGGGTTCGCCGATGGCGATCAGCATCCGCTCGGCGGCGGTGGCGTATGCTGTCGGGTCCTGTTTGCAGATTGCCAGATATTCCTCAAGGGAATACTCTTCCTCCTGAGTCTGGGCATACCGGTCTTTGAAGTGCTGCAGAATGGTCATAGATGGCCCCTCGCTTTTCTCTTGTCTGTTATAGCGTCACGCAATGTCCCCGTTTTTGTTTCGCCGCCGTTCCGGGTGGTGTGTCTGGTGCCTGATTAACTGGGTTGGTCTTGGCAGGTATACGTTGTCCGGTGTGTTCCGGCCTGCTTGTTTTGAGCTTAGTTCAGAGTTGCGGGGTTGGACAGGTGGGGGTCACGTTCGGTTCATTAAATTGTGTTATGGCGGGTTTCAACCTTGGGGCTTGGGGGCTTTGGGGGGCTGACGTACACCGGGGCAGAGTTTTTCAGGGCAAACTGCAACTCGCTGCGCTCAGACATCCAGATTTGCCCTGAAAAACTCTGCCCCGGTGTACGTCGAACGGGCCCTGGTGGGGCCGCTTTTTGGGACTTTCCTGTTTTATGGGTGGTGAAAGCTTATTTCTTTTTGAGGGTGAAGACGCTTTCTGCGGCGCCGTTTCTGAGACCTCGTCTTTTAGCAAACGGGTTGTCGTGGGCCATGTCGCGTTTCAGTACGTGGTTGATTTCGTAGTCTTCGCCGTAGAGTTTGAAGACTTCTTCGTCGCTGACGTTGAAGGGAGGGCCTTTCATTTCGTTGCTGTCGTAGTCGAGGGTGACCAGCAGTATTTTTGTGCCGTCGGGGATGACGGCAGTCAGGTGGTCCACGTAGCCCTTGCGCATTTCCGGGGGCAGGGCGATGAGGGCGGCGCGGTCGTAGACCAGGCGGATGTGTTTCAGATCATCCGGCACCAGCTGGAAGAAGTCGCCGCACCAGAGTTGCAGGTCGTCGTGTTTGAAGGTGGTGAAGGGTTCGCCGGGGTGGACCATGGCTTTTTCACTGGCTTCTTCGAAGAAGTCTTTGCAGGCGATGTCGCTGAGCTCTACGCCGATAACGGGATGGCCGCGGTCGTGGAGCCACCACATGTCGTGGGCTTTGCCGCACAGGGGCACGAGCACGGCATCGGTGCCTTCGCCTGCGAGTTCGGGCCAGTGGTCGTGCAGGTACTGGTTGACGGTGCCTTCGTGGAAGCCGATTTGGCTCTTTTGCCAGCGTTCGTGCCAGAATTCGTGTTCCATGGTTGGTCTCCCTGAATTTGCTCGTTTTACCCAGTCTACCTTAATCTGTGCTGTTCTTGAGTCGGGAGAAAAGTATGAAAGCAGTCTTTCTGGATAGCACTACCCTGGGCAGCGATGTGGACCTGGCGCCGATTGAGCAGGTGACAGGCGGTTTGACCTGTTTTGAGCGGACGTCGCCGGAGCAGGTGCTGGAGCGGATTCGGGGTTTTGATACGGTGCTGGTGAACAAGGTGGTGCTGGGTCGGGCGCATTTCGAGGCCTGTCCGGAGCTTAAGACCATTGCCGTTGTGGCTACGGGCCTGAACAACGTTGACCTGCCGGCAGCAAAGGAACATGGCATCCAGGTGATGAATGTGACCAACTACGGCCGTTCCACCGTGGCCCAGCACACCATGGCGCTGATTCTGGCGCTGGCCACGCGGCTGCTGGATTACAACCGGGATGCCCGTAACGGCACCTGGGGCAAAAGCGATATGTTCTGCCTGATGGATCACCCGATCATGGAACTGGAGGGCAAGACCCTGGGTATTGTCGGCTATGGCGACCTGGGGCAGGGTGTGGCCGAGCGGGCAAAGGCCTTCGGCATGAATATTGTGCTGGGTTGCCGGCCCGGGCAGGCGCCGGGTGAGGTGGACGGTTACCCGCGCATTGCGCTGGAGGAGCTGCTGGCGCAGGCGGATGTGTTATCGCTGCACTGCCTGCTGACCGATGAAACCCGGAATATGATTGGTGAGCGGGAATTGCGCCTGATGAAGCCGACGGCCTTGCTGATCAATACCAGCCGTGGCGGCCTGGTGGATGAGGTGGCGCTGGCGGAAGCCCTGCGTGAGGGCGAGATTGCCGGCGCCGGATTTGACGTGCTGACAGAGGAGCCGCCGCGTAACGGTAACCCGTTGTTGGCTGACGATATTCCGAACCTGATTCTCACTCCCCACTCCGCCTGGGCCAGCCGTGAGGCCCGTCAGCGGATTGTGGGGATTACTGCCAGAAACCTGGCGTCGGTTCAGAACTGATAGCCGACGCTGAAGGACGCACCCACCTGGCTCATGCTCAGCTCGATGTGCTGGCCGGGGCCCATGGGGTTTTCGCCACGAACGGTTTTGCGCGGTGAGTAGAAGGCCATGCCGGAGACTTCCAGCGCTTCGCTGAACCGGTGGGTGAAACCGCCGGTGAAGTGCCATTCCTGTACGCCCGGGGCCAGGATGTTGAACAGCACTTCTTCGTCCGGGATAGGCTGCTCGCCGTAACTGACGCCGGCGCGCCAGGTCTGTTCGTTGCTTTGCTGCCACTGCCAGCCGAGTTTGACGATGGTCATGTCGTCCCAGCCGAAGCCCGCACCCTGATCATTACCCAGAGGAGCCTGCATCAGGTTGGGCATCATCGGGTTGCCGATGCTGTTGATCTCGCTGTAGCGGATGTGCTGAACATCCAGCAGCAGCCAGTGGTTCTCGAGCCCGGACCAGGCAATGCCGGCGTTGAACATCTGGGGAATGTCGAAGCCGCCCTGCTCGGCAAACAGGCCTTCGTATTTGTTGAACTCTTCCATTTCCAGGATGGTGCGCCAGCTCAGGCCGGCCCGCAGGGTATCCGTGATTTCGCCCTGCCAGCCGATCTGCAGGCCGTAGCCCCAGGCTTCGTCGGTACCGTTGTTGGTCAGGGCATTCGGGTTTGAAGAAAAGCCCCTGTCGCCAAATACCTGAAGGCCTTTGGCTTCAAAACGCTGGTAGGCTATCAGGGGTGAAACGCCGAGCGCCTGGCCGTCAGAGAATTCCCAGGACCAGGTCGGGGCGATAAACAACTGCTCCAGGTTGACGCCGGTTTTGCCGGGTGCGCCAAAGGTTCCTGCCACTCCGGGCTTGTATTCGGTGTTCATACCACCGTTGGCAAACACCGAAAGGCCAAGGCTGTGGCCGTTGCCCAGGGCCCGGTTGTAGCCGAAGTGGGGGATCAGGAAAGCATCGTTTTCGCTTTGTACAGTTCCCGGCGCAAGATAGAAAGTTCCATCAGGTGGCGGCATAACGCCACCTTCCACGCCATAACGCCGGCGCGGAGAAAACACCTCCAGCCCGCCGTCCACGCGACTGCCCACAAACGCCATGCCTGCCGGGTTGGTGGCTGCGGCAATGCTGTCCTGGGACAGCGCGGTTCCTGCGCCAGCCATACCGGCGTTCTTGGTACCGTAACCGTGGCTGAAGTAGCCGTTGGTGGCCAGTGCGGCAGACGGTGCTGCGGCAATTAGGGCGGTGGTGGCAAGAATCCGGGACAAGCGCATTGGGTAAACCCTGTGGTTATAA
>CAYUNQ010000053.1:5496-8214 GCA_964446185.1 uncultured Marinobacter sp.
TGGTTATAAGTGGAAGTAACAAAAATTGATATGGTTATGTTTTTTTGTCAGGTCGCCGGCAAGGCTGCGGCTGCTTGATTGGTGAAAGAATCGGCTTGTTTACTGCACCTTGGCTGATAAGCTGTAGAAAAGACTGACAAACAGGAACTTGCGTGGCTTCTATTCAAATGAAAGACCGGCTGCAGGCCGCTGAAAACTGGATTCTCGCCAACCCCAACCCGCCCCGGAAATGGCCCTGGACCTGGCTGCACAAGACCGGTCGTTCGCTTTATGCCCTGATCCGTGATGTGCTCAGCGGCCAGCTCACCCTGCACGCTATGAGCCTGGTGTACACCACACTGCTGAGTATTGTGCCCTTGCTGGCTTTGAGCTTCTCGGTGCTCAAGGCGCTGGGGGTGCACCAGAAGATGGAGCCGTTCCTGTACCAGTTCTTCCAACCTATGGGCCCGCAAGGGATCGAGATGGCGGAACGGATTCTGGGCTTTGTGGACAACATCAAGGTAGGCGTGCTCGGCTCGATCGGCCTGGGCTTGCTGGTTTATACCGTGATCTCTCTGGTGCAGAAGGTGGAGCGCTCGTTCAACATGATCTGGCGGGTGCCGGAAATGCGCTCGATGGCCCAGCGGTTCAGTAACTACCTGAGCGTTATCATGGTTGGGCCCTTGCTGATGGTGTCGGCTATCGGCGCTACGGCCACGGTGTTTTCGTCCGACATGATGCAGACCCTGATTGCCATCGAGCCCTTTGGCTCGCTGATTGTCGCGTTCAGCCGGCTTACCCCGTTCTTCCTGGTGGTGGCCGCGTTCACCTTTGTTTATATCTTTATCCCGAATACCAAGGTGAAACTCCGCTATGCCTTTCTCGCCGGCCTGGTTGCCGGAGTTTCCTGGCAGGTGGCGGGTATGGTCTTCGCCTCCTTTGTGGCGGGCTCTGCCAAGTATGCGGCTATTTACTCCGGTTTCGCCGTCGGGATCATCCTGCTGATCTGGATCTACCTGAACTGGATGATTCTACTGCTGGGAGCCAGCCTGTCCTACTACATGCAGAACCCGGGCTCTGTCGCCAAGCGGCGGGATGTGCAGTTAGCCCCCGAACTGCAGGAGCGGATTGCCATGGTATTGATGTGGAGGGTAGCCCTGCCATTCAGTCGCGGTGAGCCTGCACCTCAGCAGGAGGCGCTGGAGCTGGAGATGCGGGTACCGGGTGAGCTTACCCGCAGTATCAGCGACAAGATGATCCGGGCTGGCCTGCTGAGCCTGGCCGGGCGCAATGGCGACCAGTTGGTGCCCGGGCGCGCCCTGGACCTGATTACCGTGAGCAATGTGCTACATGCCGTGCGCCGGGATGAAGACCGGGTAGTCGAGCGGTTGCCGGTACACTCCATGCCGGAGCAGTTACTGGAGTGTGCCTCCGGGAGCGCAGACGTCAGCTTCTCGGAGCTGCTCAGATAAGCGCTTCGCCGAACACGAACACCAGCTGGCATACACCAGCGACAAAGCCAAGGAAGGCGCCTACCAGAATGAGCTTGATCTCATCCTCCTGGAAACAGGGCCGTAGCAGGTCCTGAAATTCTTCTGACGACAGCGCAATCATGCGCTCTACCATGATCGATTCCACCGCCCGGGCCCGGTCTTTCTCGAACACCGGGTTGCTGAAGGAGGTCTGGGAGATTTCGATAGCTTTTTCGCCCACCTGGTTCTTCAGGGTGGCGAACCCGGTTGGGCCGAAGGCCATCTGGGTGAGGGCTTTGCCCATACCTGCGGTTTCGTCAACCAGCGGCTTGATGTGCTTTTTCACCATGTTGCGGGCGCGGTCGCCTTTCGGGCCTTCCATGATGGCGTTGATGATGTTGCCTACGGTGAGAATTTCGTGGGTCACAATGTGGCAAAAGGATTCCGCCACTTCCGGTTGGCGCTTGAGGAACAGGCCCTGGATTTTCAGGGGGCCGACTTTGTGCTCTTTCAGGGGCCGGAAAATTACGTTCAGGGCAATCCAGTTGGTGGCCCAGCCCACCAGCAGGCCGAACAGAGGTAGCACCCAGGCTGCAGGGTAGAAATACCAGACGGCCATCTGGATCAGGCCGAACAGAAAACCGAAGTACATGCCGGAGTTGATGATAAAGCGAAACTCTACGTCGCCACACTCCAGGAAAATGCGGTTGAGCAGCTGTTTGTCGCTGGCCAGTCGTTCGATGACCATGCCTTTGATGTCGAGCAGGTCTTCGATGTTGTCGGAAACGTCTTCTACCAGGTTGTCGACCAGTTGCGGGGTGGATTTGCGCACCCGGTCGTAGACCATTTTGCGGGCCGAGGCCGGCAGGTTCTCCCAGAAAGTGGGGTACTCTTTGAGCATGAGTTCGTCTACATATTCTTCGACTCTGGGGTCGACGGTGTAGATGATATGGGCGGCCAGGACTTTGGGGTCGATGTGCTCGAAGATCTCCTGCACGGTGCCGATCTTGGAGATGGTAGCGTCTACGCTGATGGCAGCCATTTTCCGGGCTTTGGAGGGGATGATGCCTTGCCAGCCGAGCAGGGGTGGTTTGCCGATGAACTCCAGGGGGTAGAAGGTCATTTTGATGGCGAGCCAGTTGGTGCTCCAGCCTATCAGGGCTGCGATCACCGGGATGCTGAGGTATTGCCAGAATTCCGGGTTGGTAAGTAGGTCTGTCATCCTGCGCTCGCTGGTTGTTCTGGTTATGGTGCAAACGACTGTTCG
>CAYUNQ010000053.1:8224-12986 GCA_964446185.1 uncultured Marinobacter sp.
AAAAACGCTCCTTGCGGCACATCCATGTGGCGCTTGGGCTCCGCCATCCCTGGCTCCGAACATTTTTGGAGAGCCCTGCCCGAACAGCCGCCCCGACATCGGGGGTGCATCAAGCTGTTATTCGTTGACAGGGATAATGTTGACCCTCGCCGATTCTGTCAATGACTGAACCGCCACTGCTTCAGGCTACGGAAGGCCATTCGGATTTAACGGCCAATATCTCCCCACAACCACTGGCACAGTGCCATGGCCGCCACCGGCGCGGTTTCGGTGCGCAGAACCCGGGGGCCGAGGGCGACGGGGAGGAAGCCGTTTTGTTCCGCCAGGGCAATCTCGTCGGCGCTCAGGCCGCCTTCGGGGCCGATCATCAGGGCGACGCTGGCGGGTTTTTCGAGTGTGTTCAGGGATTGTTCGGTGCGGTGGTGCAGCACCAGGCGCAGGTCGCAGGTTTGGCTGTATTGCAACCATTCGGCCACGGTCATCACCGGCAGGATGCTCGGGACCTTTGCGCGGCCGCACTGTTCGGCGGCGCTGATGGCGACTTGTTGCCAGTGGCGCAGGCGTTTTTCTTCCCGGTCGCCTTTGAGTTTGACGTCGGAGCGTTCGGTGGTGAGGGGGACGATGGTGGTTACGCCCATTTCCACGGCTTTCTGCACCGCGTAATCCATGCGATCGCCCTTGGATAGGGTTTGACCGAGGATAATGGTCAGGGGCGATTCGGTGGTGTTGGCCTCGGCGCTTTCGATGGTTACGGTGACGTTCTTTTTGCCGGCTTCGGTGATGGTGGCGGTGTAGTCGCTACCGTCGCCATTGAACAGGCGCAGTTGTTGGCCGGGCTGCATGCGCAGTACCCGGCCCACGTGGTTGGCGGCGTTGTCGTCGAGTTCACAGGGGCTGCCGGCGTGCAGGGGACTGTTGGAGAAGATTCTGGGGGTGCGCATGTTGGTGTCTTCCTCAGTCTTTCACGGCGATGCCGATGCCTTCAGTGGCCACCTGAGCCAGGTGGCGGACCTGGTCTTCGGTGATGACGTAAGGTGGCATGAAGTACACCACGTTACCCAGCGGGCGTAGCAGAGCCTGGCGGCTGAGGGCGTGCTGATAAACCTTCAGGCCACGGCGCTCCTGCCAGGGGAACGGGGTTTTGCTGGCTTTGTCTTTGACCATTTCTATGGCCAGGGTCATGCCGTGCTGGCGGATGTCACTTACGTTCGGGTGGTCGGCCAGGTGCGCGACGGAGTCGGCCATGCAGCGGGAAAGCTGGCGGTTGTTTTCGATGACGTTATCGTCACGGAAGATGTCCAGAGTGGCCAGGGCCACGGCGCAGCCAATGGGGTTACCGGTGTAGCTGTGGCTGTGCAGGAAGGCCCGCAGGGTTTCGTAATCGTCGTAGAAGGCGTTGTAGACGGTGTTGGTGGTGAGCACCACTGACAACGGCAAGTAACCGGCGGTCAGGCCCTTGGACAGGCACATGAAATCCGGGGTGATGCCGGCTTGTTCGCAGGCGAACATCGTGCCGGTTCGGCCAAAGCCCACGGCGATTTCGTCGGCAATCAGGTGTACACCGTAACGGTCGCAGGCTTCCCGCAGTTTGGTGTGGTAGATCGGGTGGTGCATGCGCATGCCACCGGCGCACTGGATCAGGGGCTCAACAACCACCGCACAGATTTCGTCGTGGCGTTCGGCCAGCAGCTTGTCCATGGCCTCGAACTGGCGCAGGGCGTAGTCTTCGTCGGTTTCGCCCGGTTCCTTGTTGTAGGCATCCGGTGAGGGCGCCGTCAGTACTTCCATCAGCAGTGGCTGGTAGGTGTCTTTATAAAGTGCGACGTCACCCAGCGCCAGCGCGCCCAGGGTTTCGCCGTGGTAGCTGTTGCTCAGGTTAACGAAGTTCTTCTTGCCCGGCTGGCCCAGGTTTTTCCAGTAGTGATAACTCATCTTCAGGGCCGCCTCGATGGCAGACGAGCCGTTGTCGGCATAGAAGCACTTGTTCAGGCCGTCTGGCGTTACCTCAATCAACCGCTCCGACAGGTTCACCACGGGCTCATGAGTAAAGCCGGCCAGAATGACATGCTCCAGCTGGCCGACCTGCTCCTGGATGGCGGAGTTGATACGTGGATTTCCGTGGCCGAAGAGATTTACCCACCAGGAACTGACGGCATCGATGTAACGATTGCTCTCGAAATCTTCCAGCCATACGCCTTCGCCCCGCTTGATAGGAATCAGCAGCAGGCTTTCGTGGTCCTTCATCTGGGTGCACGGGTGCCACACGGATTTAAGGTCCCGTGCGACCAGGTCGGCATTGCGCATGGTTGTCTCCTGTCAGGCCTCGGAGGCGGTGAGTAGATGTCCGGATTCGACATGATACTTGGCCGCCAGTTGCCTTAACAGCGCCAGTTTGTGAACCAGTCGGATGGCTTGCTTGCCATGGCATTCCGCTCGGGCGGCCAATGTTGGTGTGGCCGCCAGCAGCAACAATGAATCAAAAATAACAGGAGATGATTATGGAGCTGAGCCTGGAGCACCCCTACGATGCAGGTGTTGATCATGTTATTACGCACTTCTTCAGTGAATGCCATATCCATGAGAAGAACCGGAAGCTTGGCGCCCGCAATGTCGAGGTGGCCGAGCGGCATAAGGATGATGTGTCTGGCAAGCTGGTGATCGTGCGGGAAATGATGGCCTCAGCACCGGTACCCGGTATGTTGTCCGGCTTTCATCGGGAATGGAATCGGGTGCGCCAGGAAGAACACTGGTTCCGTAAGGACGACGATGAGTGGCACTGTGAATTCCGGGTGAAGATCGATGGCGTTCCCGCCCGGGTTACGGGAGCTATGCGATTGCTGGGCAATGGCAACCGTTGCATTAACTTTGTGAACCTGTCCGTACGTTGTGATGTGCCGCTATTGGGGAAAAAGGTGGCGCAATTTCTGGCAGATGATTCCCGCGCGAAGATCGAGCGGGAATATGAGGTCATCCGCCAGTTAATCTGACAGTGCAATCAGTGCGCCAGCACCCGGGACAGGAACGCCTGGGTGCGCTCGTTCTGAGGGTTGTCGAAGACATCTTCAGGGCGGCCTTCTTCGACAATCTGGCCTTCATGGATGTAGATCACCCGGTCTGCCACTTCCCGGGCGAAGCCCATTTCGTGGGTGACCACCATCATGGTCATACCTTCCCGGGCCAGCTCCCGCATCACGTCCAGCACTTCTCCGATCATCTCCGGGTCCAGCGCCGAGGTGGGCTCGTCGAACAGCATCAGCCGCGGCTCCATGGCCAGGGCCCGGGCAATGGCTACCCGCTGCTGCTGGCCGCCAGATAACTGGCTGGGGTATTTGTTGGCCTGATCGCCGATGCCAACCCGTTCCAGTAGCCGTTCAGCGGTGGCGTTGGCGATCACCTGAGAGGTATTTTTCACCTTCATGGGGGCCAGCATGATGTTGTTCTTCACCGTGAGGTGCGGAAACAGGTTGAACTGCTGGAACACCATGCCCACCTCCTTGCGGATTTCCGACAGCGCCTGCTGGTTGCCGCCCCTGGGCGCGAGCTTCTGGCTATCCACGCTGAGTACACCGGATTCATACTCTTCAAGGCCGTTCACACAGCGAATCAGGGTGGACTTGCCGGAGCCACTGGCGCCGATAATCACCACCACCTCGCCCTGTTCGACGGTCAGGTTTATATCCTTGAGGACATGCAGTTTGCCGAAGTACTTGTTCATGCCCTTCATTTTTACGATCTGAGTCATTTCTCGGGCTCCTTCAGGCCGATGCTACGCCACGGCGCTCAAGCAAACGCAGGAGCAGGGACAAAGAGAGGGTAATGGCGAGATACATCAGGGCGACCACGAAATACACCTCAAAGGCGGTGAAGGTATTGGCAATGTACACTTGGCCCTGACGGACCAGTTCACCGACACCAATGACCGAGAACAGGGAGGTGTCCTTGATGCTGACAATGCCCTGATTGCCCAGGGGCGGAATCATGCGCCGGAATGCTTGCGGCCAGATGATCGACCAGAAGGTCTGGGTTCTGGATAAGCCCAGTGACAGGCCGGCTTCGGTCTGGCCCTTGTCGATAGACTGCACGCCGCCGCGTACAACTTCAGAAATATAGGCGCCGGAGTTCAGGGCAATGGCGGCGATGCCCGCCGTGAGCGGATTGATGGGGTGGCCGATCAGGTCAGGCAGGCCGTAGAAGATAAACAGCACCTGAACCAGGATTGGGGTGCCGCGAAAAATCTCGATGTAGGCAATGGCCGGCCAGCGCAGAAACCATTTTTTATTGATACTGAGCAGGCCAAACAGAATGCCCAGCAAAAATCCGATGGCGAGACCGCCAAACGAAATCATCAAAGTGTAAGGGATACCCTTGGCCAGATAGGGAATGGAGTTGATGGCCGCCTGCCAGTCAAACTGAAACTGGAATTCCACAGTAAATTGCTCCGTTGGGTTGGGAGGAAACGGCCGGGGCATTGTGTGCTCCGGCCGGGTCGAGTGGAGGTTTACTCATCTTCAGGCATGGGGCCGAACCATTTCTCATAAATGGTTTTGTAGGTTCCGTCTTCTTTGATTGCTGCCAGGGCCTCGTTGACCGGGCCAACCCATTTGCTGCCTTTCTTCAGGGCGATGCCGTACTGCTGGCCTTCATACAGCGGGCCTACGGTTTTTACCTTGCCTGCGCCGCGGGTGCTGGCGAAGTAGCCTACGTTCGGGGCGTCGTAGAACACCGCATCTACCGCGCCGGACATCAGCGCCATATACATGTC
>CAYUNQ010000054.1:0-7750 GCA_964446185.1 uncultured Marinobacter sp.
GGGTACCAGCTCCCGGCTCTGGCAGTTGATCAGGTGGACCCGATGAGAAACCGCATCGGTAACCGTCTGTTCGAAACGATAAAGGGTAAAGCGGACAATGTCGGAATCTGCTGTGTCAGTGCTTCTGCTCTCGACATCTACCGTGGAAAATGCGGTTACGTAAGGCACCACGAAGGTCCAGGGGCGAAAGAAGAGTTTCTCCTGCTCGGTGCTGACAACAACCGCTTCCTCAGGCAAAAGCGATCGTTTGTGGTCGTACCAGGTATATTCACCATAAATAAGATAGCCCAGCATGCCGGCGCCGGCGAAGACCGGGATGATCCATTTCGGGGCGCGCTTGGCTGTGATGGTGCGAATGCCCAGTGCAATCCCCGCAGCACCCAAGCCGCAAACGATGGTGGCAATTAAGTTCCAGAACATACAGCGGTTTCCTCAAAAAAGAACGGGCTTCCTCACTGAGGAAGCCCGTTCGGTATCAACCCGTCATTGCAGGCAATGAGTCAGGTTGTCTTACAGTTTAATGGTCGTGGGCAGATCCGGCACCGCGCGGGTAACGGACGCTTTCAACCAGTTCCTGGATCTCAACGGGCGGCTCGGCAGTCACTTTGGATACTGCGAAGGCTACCGCAAAGTTGACCAGAGCACCAACCGCACCGATAGCCATCGGGGAGATACCCAGCATCCAGTTTTCAGGGATGTCAGCCAGGTTGTTGGTACCCGGGATGAAGAACCAGCCCTTGTAGATGAAGATATATACCACCGTGAAGATCAGGCCGGACAACATGCCCAGAGTCGCACCAACGTTGTTCACGCGCTTGGAGAAGATGCCCATCATCAGTGCCGGGAACAGTGAGGCTGCGGCAATACCGAATGCCAGGGCCACCACCTGCGCCGCAAAGCCCGGAGGGTTAGCGCCCAGGTAGGTTGCAACCACAATGGCGACTGCCATGGAAATCCGGGCAGCCATCAGCTCGCCTTTCTCGGAAATCCCCGGGTTAAGCCGGCCTTTGATCAGGTCGTGACTGACCGCCGAAGAAATTGCCAGCAGCAGGCCAGCTGCGGTCGACAGTGCTGCGGCAAGACCACCAGCGGCAATCAGGCCGATAACCCAGCCTGGCAGGTTGGCGATTTCCGGGTTGGCCAGTACCAGGATGTCGTTGTTAACGACCAGCTCGTTGCCTTCCCAGCCACGCTCGGAGGCGGTCGCTGCGAAGTTGGAGTTGCCATCGTTATACAGCTGGATACGACCATCGTTGTTTTTGTCTTCAAACTTGATCAGGCCGGTTTCTTCCCAGGTAGCAATCCAGCCAGGACGCGCATCGTACTCGATGGGCTGGGCAGCAGTGCCATCCGGATAGATGGTGGTCATCAGGTTCAGACGAGCCATAGAGGCAACAGCCGGTGCAGTCAGATACAGCAGGGCGATGAACACCAGGGCCCAGCCGCCGGACCAGCGTGCGTCAGCTACCTTGGGCACGGTGAAGAAGCGAATGATTACGTGGGGCAGGCCGGCCGTACCGATCATCAGGGTCAGGGTGAACAGAATCATGTTCAGTTTGTTGTCGACATCGGCAGTGTACTGGTTGAAGCCGAGGTCGGTGACCACCTGGTTCAGCTTGACCAGCAGTGGCAAGCCGGACTCTTCGTGGGTAGAGAACATACCGAGCATCGGAATCGGGTTGCCGGTCAGTTGCAGGGAGATGAACACCGCCGGAATGGTGTAGGCGACGATCAGAACGCAGTACTGGGCTACCTGAGTGTAGGTTATGCCTTTCATACCGCCGAGTACCGCGTAGATGAATACAACGACCGCCGCGATGATCAGACCAGTGGTCGCTTCAACTTCCAGGAAGCGGGAGAAGGCAACACCAGCACCGGCCATCTGGCCGATAACATAGGTTACCGAGGCTACAATCAGGCAGATAACGGCTACCAGTCGGGCGTTGGCACTGTAGTAACGGTCGCCGATGAACTCGGGCACCGTGAACTTGCCGAACTTCCGCAGGTACGGGGCCAGCAGCATGGCCAGCAGTACATAACCGCCGGTCCAGCCCATCAGGTAGGTGGAGTTGGAGTAGCCGCCGGCGGCAATCAGGCCCGCCATGGAGATGAACGACGCTGCAGACATCCAGTCGGCACCGATGGCCATCCCGTTGGTGACTGGGTGTACACCGCCACCGGCAACGTAGAAGTCACTGGTACTGCCGGCCTTCGCCCAGATGGCGATGCCGATGTAGAGGAGGAACGAGCCCCCTACGAATATCAGGTTAATGGCAAATTGGCTCATGCGATCTTACTCCTCGTGTACGCCGAATTGTTCGTCGATTCTGTTCATGCGCCAGGCATAGAAGAAAATGAGAACAATGAAGGTAAGAATTGAGCCTTGCTGGGCGAACCAGAAGCCAATGTCGGTGCCGCCGACTTCAATGCCGGACAGCATGGGGCGTAGGATGATGGCGGCGCCATATGAGCACAGTGCCCAGATGATCAGACTGCCAAAGATAAGGCGGAGGTTCGCCTTCCAGTAACTCTCAGCGTCGTAGCTGTGACCTGACATATCATCACTCCTGTATTGTTTTTGTAGAGTTAAGATGCTTTTTTTCTGGGGTGTTGCGGATAGAGAATTTATTATTCATGTAATACTTCTCCGACTTGTTGTCATATCCGACTTTACTGGTCAATGGGATTATGGATATTGGCAAATAGTCTAAGTGTCAGTGACTTGCCGTGCCTTTCGTCAAGGAAAATCAGGTGGGATCGGGAAAGGTCAGTATCGGTGCATCTGCTGCAAACGGCGCTGATAATGCAGTTTATCGACCAGTTCTTTCAGGGTTTTTACGTCTTTTTTTTGCGCGATGTTGAGGGCTGCAAGTGTCAGTTCAGCCGTTACCATCGCATCTGCCGCAGCGTGATGCCGTTCACTTATTTGCAGGTTGAAATAATCCGCCCAGTTATCCAGGCCCCGCCCTCCGGTTTCTGCATGAGGAAAGAAAGCAGGTAAAAGTTCAGCTACGTCCATCCATAGATGGGAGGCAGAGTACCCCAGCTGGGTTTTCAGGGTTTTTTCCAGAAATTTCTGATCGAAAGCTGAGTGGTAGGCCAGAATCGGGTCGCCATTCATCCATTCCAGCAGGTGCAGCAGCGCGTCTTCAGTTTCATGGCCTTGAGTGAGGGCTTCAGGGCCAATGCCGTGGATCAGAACGGTTTCGCTGATATCCAGCTCAGGGCGTCGAAGGATCAGGTCAAACTGGTCGTCCAGGTGGATCACACCACCTTCTATGGCGACTGCGCCAATGGCAATGACTTCGTCTTTTGAGGCGTTCAGCCCGGTCGTTTCGAGGTCCAGTACCACCAGCCTGCAGCGCGACAGCAGCTGGTCTCCTGCGGTTTTCGGTAACGGCAGGTTGTCGGTGTCGTGGTCACCGGGGGTGCCCCCTCGTCGTTGAGCCAGCCAATTCTTGATCTGCTCGAGCATGGTTGCCGGCCTATAGTTGGTAGGTGATTTCCAGTTTTTGCTGGAGCCGCTGGGCCTGGCGGAAGGACTCCCGGAGAATGCGCCGGTCAAGCGGGTTCAGGTCGTCCGGGTCTATGTAGTTGGTCAGCTCCTCGCCTTTGTCCAGCATCTCCTGGTGGGCGCGCATCCGAATGGCCTGAATCAGGCTGTAGGCCTCTTTCCAGGCATTGGCATCTTTGGCGTCGAACACCTCTTTGCGGGCGAGTTCGTCGATCCGCTCCAGGGTATTCGCGGTTTCAACGCCGTGGGCGAGTGCGAACACCCTCACCGATTCTACGAACGGGGCCAGCCCCTGGCGTTTCAGGTCCAGCGCATGTTTCTTTTCATCATTCAGGTAACGGAAGTTCCTGAACATGGTCAGGGGCGGCTTTCTTTGCAGGGCGTTTCCGGCCAGCATTTTCTGGAACAGTGCGTTTTTGCGGATGCGTGCCAGTACATCTACCAGCAAGCGGTGTAGCGGTTCTGAGGGCCCGAACACGGCCCGCATATCCAGAAAAATTGAAGAATAAACCAGATTCTGTGGTGTGGATGCATCAATAAAGCGGATAAACCATTCATCCCACTCCCCGATACTCAGGCAGAGCTTTGGATTGCTGGCCATGATGTTGCCCTTGCACAGGGTGAAGCCGCACTCAGCCAGTTCATCATTAACCTTGCGGGCGAATGGCAGCAGCTTTTCACGGACCTGTTCCGGGGTCATGCCCTCTGGCGTCTCGAACAGGATGCCATTGTCCTGGTCGGTCAGCAGGGTTTGCTCTTGCCGTCCCTCACTGCCGAAGGTCAGCCAGGTAAAAGGGATGCCCGGGTCGTTCTTTTTCAGGTTCAGTTCCAGCACCCGGCGCACGGTCACATCATTCAGGGTGGTGATGATTTTGACCACCTGCCCGGAATCGGCGCCGTGTGCCAGCATGGCGTCTACCAGTCTGGCAACATCTGTGCGCAAAGCCACCAGTGTGCGCAGGTGGGTAGCTGTGCCAATGGTGCGGGCAAGGTTGACCAGGTCCACCCGCTGCAGTGAGAACAGGTCCCGCTCCGAAACAACGCCAATCAGCCGCTGTTCTTCATCAATCACACACAGGTGTGCAAAGTGGTGCTCTGCCATAAGCATGGCGGCCTCGAAGGCATCGGCAGTGGCGGGCAGGCTGCAGGGGCTTAGTGTCATTACCTGTCCAATGGGGGTGTCCAGCGACCCCTTGTCTTCGGCAATCATGGTGCGCAGGTCGCGCAGGGTAAATATACCGGTGGGGTGGCGGCTGTCATCGGTGATGATAATGCTGCCCACATTGTTCTCGTGCATGCGGGCTACGGCCTTGCGCACGGGCAGGTCTGGTGTGCAAACAATGGGGTTGCGCAAGGCATAGCGTTCCAATGGGGTATCCAGGCTATGGCTGGAGCCGATGGAGGCCATGGCTTTGGACTGAAGGCGCTGGTTTACCTGCTCCAGCAGGCTGCTGACCCCGCGCAGGCAGAAATCCCGGAATGGCTCGCTTTCAGAAATCAGGGTTACAAAATCTTTCTTCTCGATACTCAGGCAGAAGGTGTCCCCGGAGGCCCGGTGCAGGGTGCGGGTAGGGCGCTCACCCACTAGCGCGGCAAGGGGAAAGCACTCGCCCTGGCTGATCTCGAACGTGGTTTGGGTCCGCTCTTCGGTTTTGTGCTGGCGTTCACCCCGGATTCGCCCCTGTTTTACAACATAGAAGCGTTTCGCTAAACCGTCCTCCGGTGCCAGAACGACATCACCATCGGCGTAGAAACTCAGCGTGGCGTGCTCGGCAAAGTGGGCAAGGTGGGGGTCGTCCATATTGGAGAACGGAGCGTGTTCCCGGAGGAACGACATAATCGCACGGGTGTTCTGGGGGCGGGTGGTGTCGTGGTTGGCTGCGGCCATAGTGGAATTCGTCCTGATCCTGGGCTGCCCGGCTGAAAACCGGCGCTTTTCATTATTGTTGTCTATCTGCAGTGTAGTGCAGCAGGTAGTTGTTGTACCTTACGATTTTGGTCGAAAACCCGTAAGACTGTCCTCTTTATGGTAGCCCCACGCGGTGGTAGAGTTCTGATACTTGTCAATCCGGAAACAGTAAGTGTTATGACCAGTAAAGACGAACGCCTGGCCTTCCTTGAAGAGATGAAGGATGTCCGGCGGATCCGTAAACCCAATCGAGCGGAAGTCGACGTGCCCCGGGAACTTACGCCAGGCCACCTGGCGCGGCAGCAGGCGGCGGTGGCAACCCCGGTGCGCGACCTCAACCCGCTGACTGCAGACGTCGTGGAGCCGCTGACCGCTCACGATGTGCTGAGCTGGATGCGCCCGGGCGTTCAGCACGGGGTGTTTCGCAAACTGCGGCTGGGCCAGTATCCGATCGATGCCAGGTTGGACCTGCACCGGATGACCGTAGAAGAGGCGCGCCGGGAAGTGTTCGCATTTATTAATGATTGTGTGCGCTATGGTTTACGCTCGGTGCTTATCCTTCACGGTAAGGGCGAGCGAAATCCTGACGGTATCGCCCAGTTAAAGAGTTACCTGGCCAAGTGGCTGCCGGAGTTGGACAGTGTGTTGGCGTTCCACTCGGCCCAGAAGCATCATGGAGGTACCGGCGCGGTCTACGTGATGGTGCGTAAAAGCGAGCGCGACAAGCAGCATAACCGGGAAGTTCATGGCAGCCGTTAAGGTACCTTTTGAATAGCAAGAAACGAGGAATATGATATGTCCAAACGTTCTGTAGCAGTGTTGATGTTAGCAGGCCTTTTTGCCCTGGCAGGCTGTAAAGACCGTGTTATTTGGGACGACAACGGCAAGATGGAGAGTGCTACGGAAAATCGGGAAGTCTGGGATACCAAAGGCCAGATGGACTCCGGTGATCGCAAAATCTGGGTAAACAAAGATGGCAAGGAAGTGATCAAGTAAGCCGTAGATCTTCGTTTTCAAGGGCACTGGAACAGAAAAACAAGAGGAAGGGTTCATGGCGTTCAGCCTGACAGTGAATGGTCACCGGCACACGGTGGATGTAGACCCGGATACGCCGCTGTTATGGGTGATCCGGGATGAGCTGGGCCTGAAGGGCACCAAGTTTGGTTGTGGTGCCGGACTGTGTGGCGCGTGCACAGTGCATGTGAATGGTCAGCCGGCCCGTTCCTGCTCCACCGCCATTGAGCTGGTGGATGGCGCCGAGATTACCACCATAGAAGGGCTGTCTGAGGGCGGTAAGCTGCATCCCCTGCAGCAGGCGTGGATCAGTGAGGGCGTGCCCCAGTGTGGCTACTGCCAGTCTGGCCAGATCATGACAGCTGCGCACCTGCTGGCCAATAACCCTTCGCCCTCCCGGGACGACATTGTCTCCGCCATGACCGGCAACCTGTGTCGCTGTGGTACCTACGCCCGCATTGTTGCGGCAGTGGAATCGGTGGCTGGCGGTGTTGGCCATTATCAGCCCGGGCAGGAGAGCAATTGATATGACCATGAACCGCCGTGATTTCATGAAAGTCAGTACCGGTGCCTCTGGCAGCCTGGTGTTGGCCTTATCCCTGCCGGGCTGCGCTTCGGTGCCGACCGGCTTCGAGCCGGAAACCGGTGAATGGACGCCGGATGTCTGGCTGGAACTCAACAAACAGGACGAAATTACCTTCACCCTGGCCCGGGTGGAAATGGGGCAGGGGACTTATACCGGTTTGACCACCCTGGTTGCCGAAGAGCTGGACGTGGCCCCGGCCCGGATTCAGGTGAAGTTTGCCCCTGTGGCACCGGAATACCGGAACCCGTTGATTGGCCTGCAGCTGACCGGTGGCAGTACCAGTGTGGCCAGCAGCTGGCAGCCCCTGCGGGAAGCGGGTGCTTCGGCCAGGCAAATGCTGGTGATGGCCGCCGCCCGGATTTGGGGGGTGAAAGCTGGTGATTGCCGTACTGACAACGGGCGCGTGATTCATCCCAATGGGTTGGATTCGCTGCGCTATGGCCAGCTGGTGGAGCTGGCAGATAAAGAAGTGATTCGTGGCGATGTACCGCTCAAACCTCGTTCGGAGTGGAAGTACATCGGCAAGCAGGCCGGAAAGCTGGACGCCCGGGCCAAGGCAACCGGCACCGCCGTATACGGTATTGATGTAGAACTGCCCGGTATGGTGTACGCGGTGATGACCCGCAGCCCTCGCTATGGTGGCCGTGTGCAATCGTTCAACCGTGATGAAGTTCTGTCTATGGCCGGGGTGCGTGCCGCGTTTATCACTGAGCGCGGTATCGCCGTG
>CAYUNQ010000054.1:7760-12874 GCA_964446185.1 uncultured Marinobacter sp.
AGACAGCTACTGGAAAGCCAGGAAAGCCCAGCAGGTCGTGCGCGCGCAGTGGGATTTCTCGGAGGCGCTGGACACCTCCGTTGAACAGGTGTTCGAGGGCTACCGCAAAGCCGCCGCGGAAGATCCTGGTGTGCAGGAGCGCGCCGAGGGCGATGTAGGCGAGGCCATCAAAAAGGCCGGCCGGGTGGTGGAAGCCGAGTACGAGCAACCCTACCTGGCCCATGCCGCGATGGAGCCCATGAACGCCACCGCCTGGTACCACGATGGTGGCATGGAGATCTGGGCACCGACACAGGCGCCGGATCTCGGGCGGATTGCTGCCGTCCGGAATTCGGATTTATCGCCCGGCGATGTCACCGTTCATACTACTTTTCTGGGCGGCGGCTTCGGCCGGCGCCTGACCCAGGACTACATCGAGGAAGCCGCTGCGGTAGCCTATGAGGTGAAGTTGCCGGTAAAACTGATCTGGTCCCGGGAAGAAGATATGCGCCATGGCTTCTGGCGCCCGGCCATGCTGCACCGGATGACGGCCAGCCTGGACGGCTCCGGTCTCACTGGCTGGGATCACCAGATTGTCGGCCCGCAGATTCTCGACTGGTACGTGCGCAACGCCGCGCCGGCCCAGTACCCCTGGGCACCGAAGATCCTGTACAACACACTCGGTAAAGTGGGGCTGATGGTCGAAGGCCTGGCTACACCGAAAGATATGTCCGCCATTGAGGGCGCAATCGACTACCCCTATCAGGTGCCAAATGTCAGCGTGCGCCACACCCACACAGATCCGGGCGTGCCGATAACCTGGTGGCGCTCGGTGGGGTACTCCCATACCGGTTTTGCAGTAGAGACTTTTATGGACGAGCTGGCCCATGAGGCCGGACAGGATCCGCTGGAGTTCCGCAGAAAACTGCTGGCCAAAGAACCGCGCCATGCAAAGGTTCTGGAGCGGGCTGCGGAGCTGGCGGAATGGGGGAAGCCGCTTCCTGAAGGTCGGGCGCACGGGATAGCGCTGTTCCGCAGTTTCAGTACCTACGTGGCTCAGGTGGTGGAAGCCGGTATCGAGAACGGCGAGATCCGTGTTTATAAGGTGACTTGTAGTGTCGACTGCGGCCAGGTGGTGAACCCCCGCATTGTGGAAGACCAGATTTCCGGCGGCATTCTGTTTGGCCTGACGGCGGCGCTGTTTGGTGAAATTACCTTCAACAGGGGTGAAGTGCAGCAGGGCAACTTCCACGATTATCGTCTGTTGCAGATGCATCAGGTGCCGGAGGTGGTGGTGGATATTGTCGACAGCAATGAAGCCCCCACCGGGGTGGGAGAGCCGGGGGTTCCACCGGTCATTCCGGCCCTTGGTAATGCGCTGTTTGCCCTTACCGGAAAGCGCCAGCGGCGGCTACCGCTGAGCGCCTGACAAAGCGGTTTGCCGTAACCGGCGGCCGCCCTATAATAGCGGCCGATCTGTGCCCGGCAGGGCCTGTACCAACCGGGAGAGCACCTGTGTTTGATGTTACCCGATATGCTATTGCCGCCCAGTCCATTGTGGATGCCGGGCGTTTTCTGTACGACCGGGGCTGGTCCCCCGCCACCAGCAGTAACTATTCTGCCCGTATCGACAACAATCACGTGGCCATCACCGTATCCGGGCGCCATAAGGGCCAGCTCGCCGCCGGCGACGTAATGGTAGTGGACCTGAATGGCAAGCCGGTCCAGAGCAGCTGCAAATCTTCGGCAGAAACACTGTTGCACACGGTGTTGTATCAGGTGTTTCCGGATACCGGTGCGGTGCTGCATACCCATTCTGTGAAGGCAACGGTGCTCAGCCGCCTGGTCCCTCAAGGCCAGGCCCTGGAGCTGGAAGGCTATGAGCTGCAGAAGGCTTTTCCCGGCGTAACCAGCCACGAAGGCCGGTTAACTGTCCCGGTCTTTGACAACACCCAGGATATCCCGGCGCTGGCGGAGCAGACCGCCGAATGGTTCCGGGCACATCCGGAACAACCGGGTTATCTGATCCGGGGCCACGGCCTGTACACCTGGGGCGCCACCATGGCCGATTGCCTGCGCCATGTGGAAGCCTTCGAATTCCTGTTTGAATGTGAACTTGAAACTATGAGGGTCCGCCCATGACCACACTGAGCATCTTTCACCAGAACCAGCCGAAAACCGCTCACACCGTAACGACAGACCCCGAGGTGATCCGCGATACGCTGGCCAGTCAGGGTGTGCGGTTTGAACAGTGGCCAACCCGGGATCTGCCCGCCGGCGCAACCCAGGAGCAGATTCTGGGAGCCTATGCGGACGAAGTCGACAGCCTGAAGCAGGAATGCGGTTTCCAGACGGCTGATGTGGTCAGTCTGACCGCGGACCACCCGGATAAAGACGCCTTCCGCCAGAAATTCCTCGACGAGCACACCCACAGTGAAGACGAAGTGCGTTTCTTCGTGCGGGGGCAGGGCCTGTTTTATCTGCACTTTGGCGACCAGGTTTATGCCCTGATGTGCGAAAAGAACGACCTCATCAGTGTGCCGGACGGTACCCGTCACTGGTTCGATATGGGGCCGGAGCCTGAATTCACCTGTATCCGCCTGTTCAGTAATCCTGAGGGCTGGGTTGCCAGCTTTACCGGTGAAGAAATTGCCTCCAGCCTGCCCAGATATGAAGCGCTGGCGGGGGTGGCCCGATGATTCGGGTGATCCTGACCGATATTGAAGGCACCACCAGTTCCATTTCCTTTGTTCATGAGGTGCTGTTTCCCTATGCCAGCAAGCACCTGCCGGAGTTTGTACGGGCCAATCACCACACCATGCCGGTGGTCGCCAGGGAGCTGGCGGAGGTGGCCGGGAAAAGTGGTGTTGACGGCAAAGACGTTGAGGCCCTGATCAGCGTGCTGCAAACCTGGATTGAGGAAGATCGCAAGGAAGGTTCGCTCAAGGCTTTGCAGGGCATGGTCTGGGAGCAGGGATACACCAGCGGTGAGCTGAAGGGCCATATCTATCCCGACGCAGCAGACTATCTGCAGCGCTGGCACGACCGGGGGCTGCGACTGTTTGTCTATTCCTCTGGGTCGGTTAAGGCTCAGAAGCTGATTTTCGGGCAAAGCAATGCAGGTGATTTCACGCCGTTTTTCTCCGGGTATTTTGATACGGCAGTCGGTGGCAAGAAAGACGCGCAGTCTTACCGCAACATTCTGGAAGAGTTGGGTGTAGAGCCGGCCACAGTGCTGTTCCTGTCGGATGTCGAAGCTGAGCTTGAAGCTGCGGAGCAGGCTGGCCTGAAAACGGCCTGGCTGGTGCGGGAAGGGGAGCTGCCGGATACCGGCCGCTTCGTTGCCCGGGACTTTGCCGAGGTCGATGCCTTGCTGCGTAAGCGCTAGCAGATGCGGGCTGCAGCCGGGTGGCTGACAGCCCGCAAGTACCCTGACTGGTCAGCCGGCTACGGGGCGATTCACTTTCAGGTGTACCATGGCAACGGTAAACAGCAGGAATGTGAGAACGGTCATGATCACCGGCCCGGCAGCACCTTCACTCAACCAGGCCGAAACCACCGCTTGGGTAAAGTAGAAAATCAGCACGAAGGCCATCCAGATGTAGCCCCGGTTGTGGCCACGGAAGACCGGTACGGCAAAGGCCAGCAGCGGCAGGAGTTTGACCGTTAGCATCAGGGGAATCGAGACCCCTTCTACCGGTGCCGGGTAGAAGGTAGTCAGCAGCAAGCCGGCAAGCACCGAGATGTACAGGGCGATGGTCAGGCGTGCCGTGGTTTTTGCTTTGTCGTTGTGGAGCATAGAAGGTTCCGGGTGGTGGAGTTCGAATCAGTCAGCCAGTTTCACGGCCAGCCGGGCCAGTCGCTGGCCAAAGGCCTGGCACAGGGCTTTCTCGTGGTCGCTCAAACCTTGCTGGGCGCCGGTGCCGGCCCAGTGTGACGGCCCGTAGGGGGTGCCGCCAGTGCTGGTTTCATTCAGGGCGCTCTCCGAGTAGGGCAGGCCGCACAGCACCATACCGTGGTGTAGCAGAGGCAACATCATGGTCAGCAGGGTGGTTTCCTGGCCACCATGCAGGCTGCCGGTGGAGGTGAACGCACCGCCAGGTTTTCCGGTGAGCTTGCCGTTCAGCCACAGGTCTCCGGTGCCATCCAGGAAATGCTTGAGCGGTGCCGCCATATTGCCAAAGCGGGTAGGGCTGCCCAGTGCCAGGCCGGCACAGTTGGCCAGCTCTTCCCTGGTTGCATAGGGCGCGCCGGTATCCGGAACCGGGGGCAGGCTGGCGGTCGTGTCTGGTGACACTGGTGGAACGGTGCGGATCTTCGCTTCCATCCCGCTTACCCGGGCCACGCCCCGGCCAATCTGGGTGGCCATTTCGGCAGTCTGGCCGTTCCGGCTGTAATAAAGAACAAGAATGTACGGGCTGGTATCGCTCATGCCTGGCTCCTGAACAATGCTTCAGAGGATCTCGAGAACGCTTTCCGGTGGCCGGCCGATGGCCGCCTTGCCGTTGGCCAGTACAATCGGCCGCTCGATCAGTTTGGGGGTGGCCACCATGGCTTTTACCAGCTGTTCCCGGCTCAGTTCCGGGTTATCCAGGCCCTGTTCCTTGTATTCGCTTTCTTTAGTGCGCATCAGCTGGCGGGGTTCGTAGCCCAGCAGGTCAAGGATATGTAACAGTTCCTGCTCTGTCGGAGGCGTCTCCAGGTAGCGTATAATCTCCGGTTCGATACCCTTTTGCTGAATCAGTTCAAGGGTCTGCCGTGATTTGGAGCACCGTGGGTTGTGGAAAATGCGGGTTGGTTCTGTCATGGTCATGCCCAGTTTATCGAGGTGATTGCTGTCCGTTAAGAGGGCGGTAGTCTAACAGGAGGACACCCCTTGCAGTACCCTTGGCAGTTCAGGCGTTATCTGGCTTTAATTACGCTGGTTTTAGCGGCAGTGACCATCACCGGTTGTGAAAAAACCGAGCTGCAGCGTGCCGATGGTACGGCCGTGAACTGGGATGACTTCCGCGGCCGCTGGGTCTTGGTGAACTACTGGGCAGAATGGTGCAAGCCTTGCCTGGAAGAAATTCCCGAGCTGAACGAACTGGACAAGGCGTCGGACATCTCGGTGCTGGGTGTTAATTTTGATGGCG
>CAYUNQ010000055.1:0-3361 GCA_964446185.1 uncultured Marinobacter sp.
TGCTCACCCCGACCTGCGGTCTGGCCGGGGTCCCGGTGGCCACCGCCCGGAACGGGATCGGAAGCTCATCAAAATCCTCCACCAACGCGGCATTGCGGGTCAGTTCGTTCAGGATAAAACCCAGGTTCTGGCCGGTCACCAGGCCGCCACCCAGCCGGATACCGTCCATGCTCACCCCCAGGCCGGGGGCCAGCGGCAAACGCCAGTCATCCTGCTTGCGCCGCACCGGCTTGTAGGCACGGCCGGGGTCGTCCCGGAAACTGGACAGCCAGTCCAGCTCGATAAACCGGCGTTCTATTTCCTCCACCGGCATGCCGGAAGCATACAGGGCCGCCACGGCGGAGCCTGCACTGGTGCCTACCACCAGGTCTACCGGCACCTTCATTTCTTCCAGCGCACGCAACACCCCCACATGGGCCATGCCCTTGGCGCCGCCGCCACTGAGCACAAGGCCTACCTTGGGGCGAACCTCGGGGCGCGACTGGCCCCAGGCTGGCGCTGCCAGCATGGCCAGCAACGTCAACGCAATGGCGAACAGCTTCGGGGGGCTCAAGATCGGGCGATCAGTGCTTTTTCTTGTCATCGTCGGCAAGGGAAAGGTGGGAGATATCCGGTACTACCGGCGGCGGAACCACCCGGTCTACGCCAAGGTCGGTGCCGGGCGGTGCCAGGGTCCAGTCGTCCAGGTGCTCAAACATGGGGGCTTCGGCTTCCTGGTGTTCCACCAGCGTGACTCCGGGCGGGTCCAGGCTCAGGCCGGAACCGGCCAGGATGTCATCCACTTTTTCACCCGCAACGGGCAGTCGGTCACCAGGCTCCGGTTCGGGCGCTTTACCGGTGCGGGCGGGAGCGTCCTGCGCAGCGCCGGTAGCTGCCGGCGCCGGGCTGGCGGGGCGTTCCGGTGCCGACGGTGCCGGTTCCTGCCGGGGCTGCGGCCTGGATGGCGCTGCACCGGCCATCGGTTGCACATAGGCCACCATGCCATGCTTTTTCAGAACCGCCTGGTATTTTTCGGCCTGTACCTGCTCAAGCTTGTTGCGGATAACCACCGGCTGACCGCTGAACATGCGGTCGAGCTGCTCGACACTGGCCTTGAACAGGGCCTTTGCGTTGTTGCGAACCGCAGCAGGGTCGGTGCCCGGCACGCACTCCCCTTTGAACACAAGCTGGAACATAGTTTTGCCTCGTTATTTTTCGCAGACCAATGCGCCAATGATAGCTGAAAACCATCGCCGGAACAGGCCAGCCCGGTGAGCCCCGGCAAATGCCTGCAGATTGCAAACAATTGAAAAATCCGGTGGGTACCGGAGGAAAATTGCCAAATCCTCTGCAACAATCTAACTTAATAATCTGTTACATTGTGTTACACAGATTTAAGGCGCGACCCAAGGAGAATAACCATGCGTGCCCTTTTGCCATCCCTTGCTTCCGCCGCAGTCATCGCACTGGCGGCACCTGCAGCTCAGGCAGAAAACCTGGATGTTCTGATGAGCGGCGTATTCGCGGACAACGAAGCCACCTACATCGGTTTTGAAAGCATCGAGCGGGAAGACATCCCGGAACTTGCGACGGTGGATCGCAAATACCTGGTGGTGGACTTCCGCTTTACCGGCCAGGAACCGGCCAGCGAACAGCTTCAGGCCAGCGTACACAAAGTCTGCATAGCCCTGCTTAAAGACCGCGACCTGGTCCGCTCACTGTCCGATTCCGGTTATGACATGGTATCGGTTGCCTTCGACCGCCAGTCCCAGTTCGACTGCCTGTAAGCCAGAGCCGCCTCAGCTCTGGCCCAGCAGGCGCGGGAAGGCTTCCAGCGCGGTGTTAACGGCATCCAGGTTGAAGGCTTCCACATCCGACAGCAACTTCTCACCGTACTGGGTCACCGACGGCGACCGATAGCGCTGCCCCCACTCGACCACTCTCAGGGCAAAGTCTTTCATCTGTTCCGGGTCGCCACTCTCGCGAACGTCTTGCCATTCGTTGCCGAAGTCTTCCGCCAGTTTTTCCCGCAACCAGCCCCGCTCCTGCATGCTCATGGTCTGGGCCAGCAAGCGCTCGGATTCTTTCGGTGTTCCATCGTCTTCCACCTGCTCGACGGTGGCCTCCACCCGGGGCAAGACCACCGAGAAGGTAGACCCCACGTCCGACTCACTCTCCACCGTCAGCTCGCCGCCCATCATTTCCACCAGTTTACGGCTGATTGCCAGGCCCAGCCCGGTGCCACCATAACGCCGGGAGCTCTGGCCTTCCTGCTGTTCAAAGGCATCAAAAATGCGCTCTTGCTGGTCTGGCGCAATACCAATGCCGGTATCTGCCACGGTTACCTCCAACCGGTAGTAACGGGTTTCGGAGTCTTCCTCCCTGCCCGGCTCGTCCAGCTCCTTGGCCACCGCGCGCACCGTCACACCCCCTTCATGGGTGAACTTGATGGCATTGCCCACCAGGTTGAACAACACCTGCCGCAGCCGGGTTTCGTCCAGCATCATCGCCGCCGGCATTTTCTTGCCTACGCTGACCTCCAGGGTGATGCCCTGCTCGGTGGCCCGCAAGTCGAAGATATGGCGCACGTCACTTAACAACCTGCGCACCGACACCGGGCCAAAATCCAGCCGCATCTTGCCGGCTTCGATCCGGGACAGGTCCAGAATGTCGTTGATCAGCATCAGCAGGCTGCGGCTGCCGGCACGGATGGCATTCAGGTAATTACGCTGCTGGGGGTCGGTTACTGTGTTGTACAGCAAGTCGCTGTAGCCGATAACGGCGTTCATCGGCGTACGGATTTCGTGGGACATATTGGCCAGGAACTCGCTTTTGGAGCGGCTTGCCGCCTCCGCCTGCCGGGCCAGCCTTTCCGCCTCCAGCTTGGCGGCCCGCAGTTCGTCTTCGCTACGGCGCAGCGCGTTCTCCGAGCGAATACGCTCGTCCACTTCCAGCGATAGCTTGCGGTTCCAGTACAGAAAGATCAGCACCACCACGATGGCGATCAGGATAATCCGGCGTACCACGGTGTAATCGGTTTCCTGCTCGATATCCAGGTGGATCCAGCGGTTATAGACGGCTTCGGTTTCCGAGGCCGGTAACCCGCTGAGCGCCTTGTTCAGGATACGATGCAGCTCATGGCCGGACTTGCCCACCGCCAGTCGCAGATCATACTGGTACGGGGTGATACTGGTAATACGCAGGTTAGTCAGCCCCAGCCGGGCTACGGTGTAACTGACCGCCGGGATGTGGGTCACCATCACGTCCAGGTCGCCGTTAGACAGCGCCAGCAAACCTTCTTCCACGGTTTGCTGAGGGTAAAGGTCCAGGTTCGGATGATTGATCAACAGGTAATCATGGCTGGCCTGGCGGTTGACGACTC
>CAYUNQ010000055.1:3461-7949 GCA_964446185.1 uncultured Marinobacter sp.
AGGTTCGGATGATTGATCAACAGGTAATCATGGCTGGCCTGGCGGTTGACGACTCCCACCCGTTCATCACGCAACTCCCGCAAATCCCCGATAAAACGCCCGGTATCCCGGATCGCCAGGGCAATCGGCACATTGACGTACGCCCGGGTAAACAGGAAATCCTGCTCGGTGCGGGGTGTTCGGGACATACCGGGCAGAACATCGACTTCACCGGATTTCAGCTGTTCTTCCGACGCACTGCGGCTATCCACCGGGACATACTCGAAGCGGATGTCCAGGTCCTGTTCCAGACGCTTGAGCAAGTCGATCACCAGCCCGGTGGGCCGGCCGTCCTGCTGGAATTCGAAGGGCGGCCAGTCTGACCGGACACCGACTTTCAAGCCGGGATGGGTTTTCAGCCAGGACCGCTCGGAAGCACTGAGGGACTGGTTGCCGGCCTCCATCGGCGGCGCGCTGGCCTGCAGCCAGGACTGCCGGATACTGCGATGCTCCTGGTGGCCCAGCGCCGCAATGGCGCGGTCGAATACCCGGAACAGGTGGGGCTGGTCTATCGGCACCTGCAGTACAACATCCACCTCCCGGTGGTCGAGCAACAAGGACAGGCCAACGCCGTTGATCATGGCCGATTCCAGGTAGTCGGACACTACCGGCACCGGCCCCAGAAACGCATCCGCCTTGCCCGACAGCAAAAGACTGACAGCTTCGCCAAGGTTGGCCGCCGGCACCGGGGTAAAGTTGTTGACCGGGTCCAGCAAGGGGTATTGGTTTGGGTCATTACCGACAATGGCCACCCGGCCACCTTCCAGGTCTAACGGACCGCGGATTGCCGCCACTCCGGCATTAACAAATACACCATAGGTAAGCGACATCAGCGGCGCCGTGTGGCGCACGCCCGGAATCACCGGGGCGCCAGGGATGCGGGTGGTCAGAATAATATCCGGCTCAGGCTGGTTACCGGAGCCATCCAGAATTTCCGGCTCCACCAGCACGCCGAGCTTGTTTTCAATCCGCTGCAGGTAATCAATCCAGATACCCGCCAGGGGGCCATCGCCGGTATCGAACACCAGGGGAACCTGGTTGTGGCGGATGCCCACGCGAAAACTTTCCTGCTGTTCCAGCCACTCCAAGTCTTCCAGGCCCAACACCGGGTCTGGCGCTGCCAGTGGCGGATCTGCCCGAACCGGCCCGTGGACAAGCAGGATAAACAGACAGATCAACAGGCGCGAACGGTACTTCACGGGGCATCCTCGGAATCATTCACCGGCGTACTTCGGCCCCGCCGCCGGGCGCGGGGATGGCTCTGGTCATAGACCTTGGCCAGGTGCTGGAAATCCAGGTGGGTGTAGACCTGGGTTGTGACGATATCCGCATGCCCCAACAATTCCTGCACGGCCCGCAGGTCACCACTGGATTCCAGCATATGGCTGGCAAAGGAATGTCGCAACAGGTGCGGGTGCAGGCGCTGGTCGGCCCCCTGCAACACACCCCAACGGGCCAGCCGGGCCTGTATGCTGCGCCGGCTCAGGCGGTCACCCCGCCGGCTGACAAACACTGCGGGCTCGCCTTCCGGCGCCAGAGACGACCGCAGTGCCAGCCAGTTGTTCAAGGCCGATACCGCCTTGCCGCCTACCGGCAGAATTCGCTCCTTGTTGCCCTTACCCAGCACCCTCACCTCCCGGCCTTTAAGGTCCAGGGAGACCAGGTCAAGCCCGGCCAGTTCTGCCAGCCGCAGGCCGGAGGAATACATCAGTTCGAACATGGCCAGGTCCCGGACGTCCAGCGGATCGTCCGGGTTTACTTCCAGCAACTGGTTGATCTGGTCGACATCCGCCACTTTCGGCAACCGGCGGCCGGTTTTCGGAGCCCGGATATCCAGTGCCGGGTTATCCCGGGCCAGGCCTTCCCGGAGCAGGAACTGATAGAAGCGGCGAACGGCCGATAAATGGCGGGCAATGCTGCGGCCGCCCAAGCCACTTCTGCTGAGGTGGGCCACGTAGCGGCGAACATCATGACTGGACAGATCGGCCCAGCGTACGCAGCCGGCCTCCGGCAGCCAGGCGGCCAGGCGCTGAAGGTCACGCTGGTAGTTTTCGCAGGTGCGCCCGGAGTGCCGTTTTTCCGATTGCAGATGGCGGATAAAGCCTGACAGCGGCGCGGCCAGAGCCTCGGGCGGCGTGCCGGGGGTGTCAAGGGCGCCGGGATCAACCTCCAAGGTCACCCCTGACTGCTTTCCACCGCCAGGTCAGACACCGATGCGCCGGAGCCATGGCGTTTGAGCGTAGGTGGCAACAGTCGGCTCAGTGTGTCACTGATGTAACTGAGAAACAGCGAGCCCATGCTCTGATCGAAGTAACCGGACTCACAACTGCCCACTGCGAATACACCCACCAGGCCTTCATGGCGAAGCGGCACCAGGGCGACCGAGGCAATGGGTTCATCCCGGTCAGGAAACAGGAACTCCCGCTCGCTCTCCCCGAACTGGCCGCACACGGCACGTTCGCCACCCAGCAGACTGCCCAGCCGCTCCTGCGCCAGGGCACTATTAACAACGTGCAGGGCACCCTGCCCCGGCTCGGGGTTGTCTGCGTTACTGAACAGCAAAACCGAAGCAGCATCCAGGCCGAAGTCACCACGGATGCTGTCATCAATCGCGGCGGCCATGTCGGTCAGGTTGCGGGCTTCGATCACCTGCAGCAGCAGGCGCTTGCTCTTTTCAAACAACCGGTCGTTATGACGGGCAATAGACACCAGCTCGACAAGCTCCCGGCGCAGCGTATCCCGCTGCTCGCGGAACAGGTGAACCTGACGTTCCACCAGGGAAATCGCTCGACCACTGTCGTGGGGCAGGGTCAGGGTGCGCAGCAGTTCATCCTGATCGACAAAGAAATCAGGGGTGTTACGCAGATAGTCCGCAACCTGCTCACGGGTGAGTTCTGCGACCTTCTCGCGGGCCGTTTGTTCTGTCATCACGTTCTCCTGAGCCGTCAGGACCTTGTTTTAGGGCTACGAGGACCTTTGCGCCGGCGGGGCGGTGCTTCGCCCGGCAGCCGTAACTGGCCTTCGAATACTGTTGTTGCAGGGCCTTCCATCATAACAGGGGTACCCTCACCCTGCCATTCGATCACCAGGCTCCCGCCGCGCAGCTCTACGTCTACCCGGGAATCCAGCAGGCCACGCATCTGGCCGGCCACCACCGCAGCACAGGCACCGCTACCACAAGCCAGGGTTTCACCGGAACCCCGCTCGAACACCCGAAGCCGGGCGTGGCTGCGGTCCACAACCTGCAAAAAGCCGATGTTGGCCCTGGCCGGGAAACGCGGATGCTTTTCCAGCGCCGGGCCAAGGGTGGCCACCGGTGCGCTATCAACATCGTCTACCACCAGCACGCCATGGGGGTTTCCCATGGACACCGCCGACAGCTCAACCTGCTGGCCGTCCACCGCCACCGTGTACAAGGTTTTCTGGCGGTCGGCGGCGAACGGAATGGCCGGCGGATTCAGCTCCGGCACCCCCATGTTCACCATGACCATGCCGTCTTTGCCGACTTTCAGTTCGATTATGCCCTTGGCGGTCTGTACCCGAATCACCCGCTTGTTGGTCAGGCGCTGGTCCCGGACAAAGCGGGCAAAACAGCGGGCTCCGTTGCCGCACTGCTCCACCTCCGAACCGTCAGCATTGAAAATCCGGTAGCGAAAGTCCACATCCGGCAATCCGGGAGGCTCCACTACCAGCAACTGATCAAAGCCGATGCCGAAATTACGGTCGGCCAGCTCCCGGATCATCTCCGGCAGCAGCCGGAACGACTGGCTGATGGCATCCACCACCATAAAGTCGTTGCCCAGACCGTGCATTTTGGTGAACTTCAGCAACGGGCCCGGGCCGCGTTTGTGCTGGTTCATCTCCGGCTCTCCGCTCATTCGGGCAGACAGCTTTCAGGCGCCAGCTGGTCTTCCAGGGTTTCCCGGCGACGCACCACGTGCACCTTGTCACCATCCACCATCAGTTCGGGCGGGCGGTTCCGGGTGTTGTAGTTAGAAGCCATGACAAAACCATAGGCACCGGCCGAGCGTACCGCCAGCAGATCACCGGCTTGCAGGCGCAATTTGCGGTCTTTGCCCAGAAAATCGCCGGTCTCACACACCGGGCCCACCAGGTCCCAGGTTTTTTCTTCGCCGCCCAGGTGTGGCTGCACAGGAATGATCGCCTGCCAGGCGCTGTACAGGGCCGGACGGATCAGGTCGTTCATGGCGGCATCGATGATGGCAAAGTTACGGTGTTCTGTGCATTTCAGGAATTCCACCCGGGTCACCAGAATGCCGGCATTGGCAGCAATGGAGCGGCCCGGTTCCAGAACCAGCTCCAGCTGTCGGTCGCCCATACGCTCGATCAGGGCGTTTACATACTCCGCTGGTTGTGGCGGCTGCTCCTGGTCATAAGTAACACCCAGGCCGCCCCCCATATCCAGGTGACGAATCCGGATGCCCTGCT
>CAYUNQ010000055.1:7959-12760 GCA_964446185.1 uncultured Marinobacter sp.
TCGATCAGGGCCAGCACCCGGTCCAGCGCATCCAGAAAGGGCGAAACGGACGTCAGCTGGGAGCCGATGTGGCAGTCCACCCCATGAATGTCCAGGTTAGGCAGGCTGGCCGCCCGGGCATAGACCTTCGGCGCTTCGGCAATATCGATACCGAACTTGTTTTCTTTCAGGCCGGTGGAAATATAGGGGTGGGTGCCGGCATCAACATCCGGGTTTACCCGCAGGGAAATCGGCGCCTTCACACCCAGCTCGCCCGCCACCTTGTCCAGGCGGTCCAGCTCAGTGTCGGATTCCACGTTGAAGCAACGAACGCCCGCTTCCAGCGCCCGTTTCATTTCCCATTCCTGCTTGCCGACCCCGGAAAACACCACTTTGCCGGCATCGCCGCCAGCCTTGAGCACTCGCTCCAGCTCACCGGCCGAGACGATGTCAAAACCGGCACCCAGCCGTGCCAGCACATTGAGCACCGCAAGGTTGCTATTGGCTTTTACCGCGTAGCACACCAGGTGCGGATGACCAGCCAGCGCGTTGTCGTAAGCCTTGTAATGGCGCTCCAGGGTGGCCCTGGAATACACGTAGGCGGGGGTGCCGAAACGTTCGGCGATCTGTGCTACGGGGACATCTTCAGCGTAGAGTTCGCCATCACGATAATTGAAATGATCCATGTTATTCCTGACTGTTCGGGCGGAGTTGGGTAATTGGTCAGCGGTCCGGCTTGTCGTCGTTCTGCTGCGGCGCGGCACTTGTTGCATCAACGGCCGGCACTGGCGCTTCCCGATACAATGGGCCCTTCTGGCCGCAACCCGCGCATACCAGAGAAACCAGTACCAGAGCTGTCAGCCCCGGCCAACGCACCTGCTTGACCTGCATACCCAATCCCCTGAGTGAATAATGGGCGAAGTATACCCGACACCTGCCCGTTACGGCGAGGGACTGGCCGCCCGTAATGCGCAGCGGCAGAACCCGGAACCGGGACCTTCCGCACTGCTTTTCCCGCCACAGGCCAGTATGATAGGCGCGTCTTTATTGACGGCGGATACCCTATGAAAGAATTCCTGATCCAACGCTATCGCCAGGACCCGCTTGGGCCGACCATCCATCCCGCGCTGATGGAAATTGATGACTCCGGGCGGGTTACCCGGGCAGACCGGCACACCGAGGCGATGTTCGGATACGAGCCGGCCCAACTGGTCGGGGGGCCGGTGCAGCAGGTGCTGGCCTCACGGCAGGATGACCCTTTCGCGCCCGCCAACCGTCACCGACTGGATAACGGCCAGACCGTACTGGTGACATTCCGCCACAAAGAGGGCTTCTTCTTTACTGCTCGCCTGGGACTGCGTACCGAGATGCGCGATACCGACCAGGCCGCCAGCGCCGTGATCTCCCTTCGGGATCGTATCGACATGGACAGCAGCCTGCTGAAACTGGCCGAACAGAGCGCCGGCTTCGGCATGTGGGAGCTCGACATTGCCAACAACCAGATAGGCTGGTCAGAGGGCGTTTACCGGGTGCTTGAACTTCGGCCGGGCACCGAGCTCACTCCCGAACAGGCTTTTTTTTACTGCCAGAGCGGCCAGAACCGGGTGCGCGCCCTGTTCCGCCGGGCCATTCGCACCGGCGAACCGTTCCGGATTGAACTGACCGTCCTGACCGGTCAGCAAACCCTGCAGACCGTCACCCTCGCTGGCCAGGCGCTGGGTAACAACAAACAGCCCGGCAAGCTTGGCGGGGTGCTGGTCAACCACAGCGAAGCCATGCGGCACCACAGCGAAAAGCAGCTTGTGCAGCGCATCCTCTCGGCCACAGGCTCCGCCACGGAAGACCTTGTGGTTGCAGTCAATACCAGTCTGGAGCTGCTGCATTTCAACGAGCCGTGGGCACGCCAGTTCCTGGCCGCATTTGGCCGGCAACCCTCGGCTGGCGCCAACCTCCAGGCCCTGTTGGATGACTTCCCCAACGAACGCAGGCTGATCGAACGTTTGTGGCAGCGGGCTTTTGAGCGGGACAGCTTTGTTGCGGAGATGCCCCTGAACCGGCAAGGAGAGGGCTTTCCCGTCTATGAGTTTCATTTTCAGAGCATCCGGGGGCCAAAGGATGAGGTCATCGGTGCGGTGCATGTGGCCCGGGATATCAGCGACCGGCTCAAGCGCAACTTCGACGACGACCGGCGACTGCGCTTTGACCCGGTTACCGGGCTGCTCAACCGGCGCGCCTTTATTGACCACCTGGAACGGGCCATGGGCCACCGCCACCAGCGCCAGTTTACCGACAGCCTGCTGCTGCTTGACCTGGACAATTTCGAACGGTGTCATGACCAGGCCGGCAACGGTGCCTGCGATCGCTACCTGAGGGAACTGGCAGCGACCCTGGGCCTGCGTGTCCGGCAACGGGATGCCCTGGCCCGACTGGCAGGCGACACCTTTGCCCTGCATATCGAAAATTGCCCGGAACCACGGGCCCGAAAGCTTGCGGACGAGATCCGGGAGCAGATTGCCCGGTTCTGTTTCGAATGGCAGGGCCAGCAACTGCAAACCACCGCCAGCGGTGGTTTGCTGATTCTCGACAGCGACTGCCCGGAGCAGCCGGAGCAACTGCTGAGTCAGGCGGCCAATCTTTGCCACACGGCAAAAAGCTCCGGTCGTAACCGGATTCACACCGCCCACGCCCTCGCAGGCGACCAGCTGACGGGAGGTACCGACCAGCAACTCGGACAGCTGCGCACCGCGCTGGACAACAACCGGCTGCTACTGGAATTCCAGGCCATGAAGCCGGTCGCCAGCGTTACCTGGGGTGACCATATCGAGATCCTGTGCCGGATACCCGGTACAAACCCCGGCGACGCGCCGCTGACCCCCAACCAGTTTCTGCCGATAGCCGAACGGTTTGACCTGGTAAAACGGCTGGACCGCCAGGTGATTCGTCAGACCCTGGCCTGGCTGGAGCAGCACAAACTGCTGGAGCCGCGCCTGAAGTACTGCGGTTTCAACCTGTCACTGGCCAGCATTCTGGACGACAGTTTTCCCGAGTTCATGGAGCAGGCGGTGGCGCCGCTGGCCTACAAGCCGGAGTGTTTTTGCCTGGAAATCCGGGAGGCCCACGCCGCCCAATACCCGGATGAAGTGGCGGTACTATGCGACGCCCTGCACCGGAGCGGTTTCCGGGTAGCTTTGGAAGGTGCCGGCGCCTCGGTGGAAAGCTACAGCCTGGCGGCCAATCTGCCGGTAGACCTCATCAAGCTGGATCAGCGGGTGATGAAGCACCTGGAGAAGGACCCGGTACAGCAGGTCATGGTAGATGCCTTGCACCGCATCGCCGAAGCCGCTGGCAAGGAAACAGTCGCCACCTTTATCGAGAACGATGAAACCCTGCGCAAGGTGCGCACACTGGGCATTCACTTCGGACAGGGCTTCCGGCTGGCAGAGCCACAACCACTGGAACAGCTGAAACCGGCGGTGGTGGAGCTGAGTACCGGCAGGATCGGAGGCTGAACACCGCCGGCACCCGTGTATTCTGGCACCGGCGATGCTCTCTGGGCAGGATTACTTCAGCGCCGCACGAGCGCGGGCTACCGCCGCACGCACCTGGTTCGGCGCGGTGCCACCCAGGTGATCACGGGCTTGCACGGAACCTTCCAGGGTCAGCACGTCAAACACGTCCTCGCCAATCACGTCCGAGAACTGCTGCAGTTCTTCCAGGGTCATCTCGGACAGGTCACGACTTTCAGCCACGCCAAAGGCCACCGACTTGCCGACAATCTCGTGGGCATCCCGGAACGGCACGCCCTTCTTGACCAGGTAATCGGCCAGGTCGGTGGCGGTGGAGAAGCCACGCTTGGCCGCTACCCGCATGTTATCGGCCTTGGCTTCGATCGCCGGGATCATGTCGGCGTAGGCCTTCAGGCAGCCCTTGATGGTATCGACGGTGTCGAACAACGGCTCTTTGTCTTCCTGGTTGTCCTTGTTGTAGGCCAGCGGCTGGCTCTTCATCAGGGTCAGCAGGCTGACCAGGTGGCCATTGACCCTGCCGGTCTTGCCACGCACCAGCTCCGGCACGTCCGGGTTTTTCTTCTGGGGCATGATGGAGGAACCGGTGCAGAAACGATCCGGCAGGTCGATGAAATCGAACTGGGCCGAGGTCCACAACACCAGCTCTTCACTGAACCGGGACAGGTGAGTCATCAGCAGCGCGGCAAAGCTGCAGAATTCGATGGCGAAGTCCCGGTCAGACACCGAATCGAGGCTGTTTTCAGTCGGCCGGTCAAAACCCAGCAGCTCGGCAGTCAGGTTGCGGTCGATCGGGTAAGTGGTACCGGCCAGGGCGGCAGCGCCCAGGGGCATCACATTCACCCGCTTGCGGCAGTCCTGCAGGCGATCGGCATCGCGCACCAGCATTTCGTACCAGGCCAGCAGGTGGTGGCCGAAAGTGACCGGCTGGGCTGTCTGCAGGTGGGTAAAGCCGGGCATAATGGTGTCCGCTTCGCGCTCGGCCAGGTCCAGCAGGCCAGCCTGCAGGCGGGCCAGTTCCTCGGCAATCACGTCGATTTCATCGCGCAGGTACAGGCGGATGTCAGTGGCTACCTGGTCGTTACGGCTGCGGCCGGTGTGCAGCTTCTTGCCGGTGATGCCGATGCGGTCGGTCAGCCGGGCTTCGATGTTCATGTGCACGTCTTCCAGGCTCACAGACCATTCGAAGCGGCCGGCCTCGATGTCTTCTTTAACGCCTTTTAGGCCTTCGATGATCTGGTCCCGCTCAGCGTCGGTAAGCACACCCACTTTCGCCAGCATGGTGGCATGGGCGATGG